>CANGUI010000232.1 GCA_947457025.1 Flammeovirgaceae bacterium
GACCGGTACCTCAGGGTTTCTTTACCAGCAGGCGAAAAGCAATGAAGCCCACGAGCAGGACGATCGTGGCCACCACATCAATCCGCATCACCGTGCTTAGCTTAGCGTTGATGTCTTCTCCGATCAGCCAGTATAAATCCACAAACGAGATCATGCTGACTAGACCAGCCCCTGTGGCCACTTCATAATACTTTTTCGCAAGGGCGGAAAAGATCATCAGCCCCCCGATGATACCGAACAATACCGCCCGGTGCCGCAGCAGCAATTCGAAATTCGCGTCTGGTATGGCTACTCCATAGGATTTTGTAATCCGCTCCGGTAGAAAGGCCAGCAACGAGGGCAGCAGATTGATAGCGCCTGTGAGGGCCAGAAGTATGCGGAAGAGAAGTTCCATGTAGGTTGCGTTTAAAATTCGTTTTTCACATTTACTTTAGGATATCCTGAACCTCCGTATTCCGGAGACCGAACGAAAAAGTTCATCATCGGCAACTCTTGGGCGGGCATCAATCCTAAAAATGAGCTACCGATATGCCGTACCGCTCCGTGAGGTAGTTCACGATCAGTTTAGGATCATCGGTATGTAGTGTATCCCCAACTAAAAAAAAACGCCGGGCTTGTGGGTGGCTGTGGTGCGCAGCATCGAGGATCAGGTTCGGGCAGCCCTGATGGGCATCGCCCACCCGCTCAACAATTTCTTTGCGGGGTTTTGGATAATCGATATACCGGATATCCAGCTTCTCCCGAAGTTCCGGAAAATAACTCAACACACCTTCCATGAAAGCGCAATCCGGGCAGTAGTACTTTTTATTTTCCTGATCTCTTTCGAGATCCGAAAAATTGGGTTTGAGCAAAAACAATATGTCCATACAAAAACAAAACAGGTTGAAGCACATGACCGCAGGCAAAGCAGCCACAAACCGTGACGCGAGATTCCTTTATTCGTCTAAAAATCATTCCCCGGCATCACGTAGTAGAGCATCAGGTAGATCACTACGGCAGGAAGAATGGCCGAGAAAAAGGCCATGACCACCACGGCCACACGAAGGCGGCTGGCATCCCAGCCAAAATATTCGGCTATACCACCACACACACCAAAAAGAACGCGGTCGGGCGAAGTTGTTAATCGGGGTCGCGACATACTCAGAGATCGGTTAGCATTGTGTTATCAATTTCCAGAATGAGCGAATCGCCATAGGCGCCGGCCGGTGTCTGGTAACCGGCTTTGAACTCTCCACGCAGCACTTTCGCCGCAATGAGTACGCACGTTTTAGCCGTAAGGGTGTAGCCATCCAGTGTTTCGAGGCGGCTTTCTCGGCGCTCGCCTGCTTTGTTCCACACCTTCCCCCACACGTAGCTGCGCCCGCTTTTCCTTCGCTCGGCAGACGGACCCGGAGGTTGTTTGTCGATCTGGCGCTGCGCCATACGTTTAACCCACGGCATCTGCAAAAACCAGCCGATGTAGTTGCTGATTCTGGCATTTCGAATCATCGATGCCTTCGCTCCCGTGTACACTTCAATATTCGGAATGCCGGTGGTACGCCAGGCGGTGGAAATATCTCCCCAGGGGATGTTCAGACAAACGGTCTTGAACGTGCCGAAGTCAACCTGCATAACAAGCTTGCCCAATGGCACACTTTCCAGCACACCATTTCGGCGGACCAGGCTTCCAAGGCCAGCGCCTTCCGCCATGGTTTTAGCTGTGCCGCGCGACAATCCCCCCTTCAGGGAAGCAAAGGCAAGCTGCAGGTGCGTGGCGTCGGGCAGGCGGTGCTTCAAGTGCAGCGCCAGGCAATCGGTGGGTACCACATCAAAGCCGGCGCCGGGCATGATCTGGATGTTTTTGGCAACAGCTTTTTCGTGATAGCCGGGCAACAGCTCAAATACCTGGTGCTCGCCCGTGATGTCAATGTAATGTGTGCCGGTCTCGAGGCAGGCTTCGGCCACGGTACGCGCCGTGTACCGAAATGGTCCGGCGCAATGCACAATCGCCTTAACGTTGCGCAGCAGCGCCCTCAGCTTATCAGTGTCTTTCAAGTCGAGCACCTCGTACGGATAGCCCGATTGTTCACTTTGCGCTTTCAGCCTGACCGCATCGCGCCCGCTCAGCAGCACGGGGATCTTTCTGGCTGCACATTCGGACACAATCAGTTGACCTGTGTAGCCATAGGATCCGTAGATAAGCAAGTCAGCGGTAATACTCATGGGAACTTATTTTACATTTTCTGTTTTTCTTTCTACTGAGGATCCGCTTCGTCTTCTTCTCCTCTCCCGGGCGAAGGGTCCGGGTTTGCGCCCGGTGCCCCGTCTGTTCGTGGGAATTATTTCCCTTCCCGCTCAACCTTCACGACAAAGTACTTCGTATCTCCACGCCAGGGAAAAGTGGCGTAGCGCTTCACAAAATGGAGGTTGACGCGCTCGCCGCTAAGGGCCACCTCCTGTAGCTGGGCGATAACTTCTGTTTCACTTGTCTCCACCGAAAAATCGAATGACTCGGCAATGGGGCTGGTGTTTTTCAGGGCTCCGAATGTCTCCAGGTTCAGCTTGCCCTCCACGGTTTTGAAGACGACACCTTTCTCGGTCACTCGCAAAACCTTACCGGCCATAACACCCTTCTCGTACACACCCCAGTACAGAAAGGCACCGATACCGGCCATGATGACCACCAGTAAAAGCCCGATTCTTCTCAACCACGTAAGGAACATGTCACTTTTTGTTTGCTGCAAGCAAATTAGCCTTTCGGCCGAACTTTACATAAAAATAAATCGCGGCCCCGATCACCAGCAGGGAAATGAACTGGGAGTTCGACAGAACATCTGCTACAACGAAGCCCCGGCTCAGGTCGCCCCGGAATACTTCAATCACGCTGCGCCCCCCAGCATACAACATCAGGTAAATCAGAAACAACTGACCATGAAACTGCTTTCGCCCTTTCAGAAATAAGAGAGTCAGAAGTATCACGGCAATCCAGCCGGCTTCATACAGCTGAGTTGGGTGTAGCGGTGTGTTGAGCGGATCGGCCTGACAGGTGGGGTTGGTGAATACCACGCCAAAGGCCCGGGTGGTGGGCAATCCGTAGCAGCACCCTGCCATGAAGCAGCCGATGCGGCCGAATCCATGCACCAGGCACGTTACCACTGCCATGACATCGAGCATCGCCAGCGTGGGCACCTGGTTCCGCCTGAAGAACCACAACATGGCAGGAATGCAACACAGCAGCGAGCCGTAGAACACAAACCCGCTGCCCGACAACAATTTCTTTGGCTGGCCGAGATAGAGTGCGGGGTCTTCGAAAACCATAAACAGCTTTCCTCCCACCACGCCCGTAATGACCAACAGCAGGAAGAGATTGTTACTCTGATCGAAGGTGAGGCCAAACTCCCTCTTGCCGCGCCACGCCATGTAGCTGAATCCGGCTACGGCACCGAGGGCGATGAAAAATCCGTACGTATAAACGGTGAAGGGACCTGCGTCAACGAGTATCGGGTGCATGTGCCGGCCGGTTTTGGTGATGGATGCGCTCGCCCGGGAATGATCAACCCCTGCCCGGGCCAAGTGCGGTGCGCTTAGACCGTCATGATCTCCACTTCCTTCTTCTTCATCAGCGCTTCAATACGGCCAATGTAGTCGTCTGTCAGTTTCTGCACCTCCTCCTCGGCGTTCTTCACATCATCTTCCGAGACGCCTTTCACTTTCTTGATCTGCTCATTGATCTCTTTCCGAACGGAGCGGATGCTCACCTTACCTTGTTCGCATTCGTTATGCACCTGCTTCACGAGCTGCCGGCGGCGCTCTTCCGACAATATCGGGATATTGATAATCACCTGCTGCCCGTCGTTCTGGGGGGTGAGGCCAAGGTTTGCGGCCATGATGGATTTTTCAACTTCGTGGATCAGGCTCTTCTCCCACGGCTTGATAAACAGCGTACGGGCATCGGGCGTGGTAATGGAAGACACCTGGTTGAGCGGACTCATCGCGCCGTAGTACGACACCATGATCCCGTCTAACATCGAGGGCGTGGCTTTGCCGGCCCGTATCTTGGTCAACTCGTGCCCCACGTGCGTCAGGCCCTTCGCCATCAAATCCCGTGCTTCCTCCAGGTACAGTTCCAGTTCTTCCATATTCGTTTCGGTTTATCCGACTGTAAATCTCAACTCTCAAATCTCAACTCTCAAATCTCAACTCTCAAATCTCAACTCTCAAATCTCAAGTCTCAAATCTCAAATCTCAAATCTCAAATCTCAA
>CANGUI010000233.1 GCA_947457025.1 Flammeovirgaceae bacterium
CCCGTATAGGCGTTGATGACGTTTGCCACGGCAAAACTGAAAAACAAAACAAAAAGAAAGGCAAAGAAAAAGATGACGATGGCCACCATGCCCTTGCTGACCACGTGCGACACCTCTTCGCGCACTTCAATTTTGATGAGTGCCACTTTCGCTTCGATATAGCCGGACACGTGCGCCAGGATGTTTTCCAGTCCCAGCAATCGGATGAGGGTATCTTTTATATCCATACAGCAATATAACACAAATCCACGCGTGTTTGATTCATCGTTTTCGGAGTTCTTCCACCGCCATCCAGGCCATGAGGCCGGGGCCGATGGCGAGGGCATCTTCATCTACATCAAATGTGGGGGTGTGCACATAGCTTATGATGCCTTTCGCTTCGTTGCGCGTGCCCAACCGATAAAACGAGGCCGGGATAACCTGGGAGTAGTAGGCAAAATCTTCGGCGCCGAGGGTGATGTCTAGGTCAACGATGTTTTCCGGGCCGACATACATTTCTGCGGCAGCCCGGATGCTACGGGTCAGGGTCGGATTATTTTCCAGATAGGGGTAGCCACGGGATATCTCAACTTCGCAGCGGCCACCCATGCTTTCGGCCAAGCCCGTAACCAGGGTGCGGATTTTTTGCAGGCCTGCTGCTCGCCATTCTTCGTTCATGGCGCGGAAAGTGCCCGCAATATTCACTTCATTCGGGATGATGTTGGTTGCGCCCTCTCCGATGATTTTTCCGAACGTGAGCACGGTAGGTTGTTTCGGACTTGCCTGGCGGCTGATGATTTGTTGCAGCGCCACAATCAGATGCGACGCGATGAGCACGGGGTCGACCGCCAGATCCGGTGCGGCACCATGGCCACCTTTCCCGATCACACGCAGATAAATTTCATCGCAGCTGGCCATGTACATGCCTTCGCGGAAACCGATTTTACCTACCGGGATGAGCGGCATCACATGCTGGCCCAGGATACCCGCGGGCGTTGGATTACTCAGGGCCCCGTCGCGGATCATAAAAGAGGCACCGCCGGGGTTCTTCTCTTCACCGGGTTGAAACAGCAACTTCACGGTACCCTCAAACTGGTCGCGCACGTCCATCAAAATCCGGGCTGTAGTGAGCAACGATGCCGTGTGGACATCGTGGCCACAGGCGTGCATCACGCCTTTGTTTTTTGATTTATAGGGTACTGCGTTGGCTTCTTCAATGGGTAGTGCATCCATGTCAGCCCGGAGTGCAATGGCTTTTGCGGTTGGGTTCTTTCCTTCAATCAAGGCCACCCAGCCGGTATCCGCCGCTGCAACGGGGGCAAGTCCCATGGCAGTCAGTTCGGCACCTACGAAGCGGGCGGTTTCTTTTTCCTGATATGATAATTCCGGATGAGCATGTAAATGCCGCCGCGCGCGAACCGTATCGGCATGGAAGGCCAGTGATTTTTGTTTGATCGCATCCAGTATCATAGTCGCAAAGGTAGCCAGTAGGGGCGATCAACCGGAAGATTCGCACAGATTTCAACCGGAAATGATGAGCCTAGTGACTGGAAAAAATGGCTCGCACCACTTCGGTGAATGCGGCGCGGGCAGCGGGCAGCAGGCGGTGGTGGCCAGCGTGCACTTGCCACTGGCCTGCTACCAGCGTACCGATCGGTGGGCTGGAGTGCGTATAGACCAGTGTGGCCAGGCGGGCTGCATCATCACTCGCTTCCAGCAGCGGGTCAGCGGCTGCATAGACCACGGCATCCAGGGGGTCGCCAGGTTGCAGAAACGAGGGAGAGCGGCCAACACTGCGGAGGCCATGGCAAACACTCGCCTCTACCAGTTCCTTTGCGGGATGGGCGCCCAGCGGGTTGCGTAGGCGCAGCAACAACCGCTGCCGGTAATCAATCATGCGCAACTCCTCCAGAGGCGACAAGCCAACATGGCTATCGGTGCCGATGCACCATCTCCCGCATTTGCTTACATACTCGGCCATGCGAAAAAATCCGTCACCCAGATTCCCTTCAGTAGAGGGGCACACCACCACCGTGGCGCCGGTGCCGGGCAACTGCGTAATCTCCGCATCATCGAGATGGGTTCCATGCACCAAAAAGAAACGTTCATTCAGCACATTGTGGTGGAGCAGCCACTGCAGGGGACGCCGGGCGTAATGAGCCACACAATCCTCCACTTCTTTCACCTGTTCCGCTACGTGCAGATGGAATGGAAGTTCATAGGGCGTGGCGCGAATCGCTTCGAGCACAGCCTCGCCGGACACAGCGCGCAGGGAATGTACACTGGCCCCCAGCCTGGTGCCCGGAAAGCGCTGAATAGCCTCCCGGCTCGCGTCCAGTAACTTCAGGTAATCCGAAGTGTTGGCTGAGAAAAACCTGCGCTGTCGGTCGTGGAGGGGTACCCCGAAGTTGGCCTGTTGGTAAAACACGGGAATCAATGTCAGCCGGATGCCGGCAGCCTGGGCAGCGGCAGCCAGGCGCCCACCCATTTCTGCGAGTTGGGAATAGGGCTGACCGTTTTTGTCGTGGTGGAGGTAATGAAACTCCGCAACGTGCGTGTACCCCTGCCGCAACATTTCGATGTAGAGCAGGGTGGCGATCACCTGCAACTGATCAGGGTCAAGGGAGTGGGCACATTGATACATGGCTTCGCGCCACGTCCAGAAATCATCCCGGATACCAGTCGGGTGCTGTTCGGCCCGGCCTGCCATGGCATATTGAAAAGCGTGAGAGTGGCCGTTAATAAATCCGGGCAGCGCAAAGCCCGCCACAGGTTCCAGCGCAACACCGTCGGGTATCCGGCTGTCGAGATACCGAATGATGCCGGTGGCATCAACACCAACATAGGCCGGCGTGCGCCATCCGGCCGGCGTGTATAGCGACTGAAAGCGAAAATACCGGATTGACTCAGCCATGCCCATGATCGGATCGTTCCGGTAGACTTGCGGCCAGTTGAGCAAGAGTCGCCTGCAGCATCTCAGCGGTCTGTGCGGCCCGTTCTTCCTGGTAGCTTGTTTCCGTGTCGTCCATGTAATTTGTTTTGCTCATCTCCAATTGCAGGGCATGGTAGCCGGTGGCGGGCTGGCCATAACGCCGGGTAATATAGCCACCTTTAAATGGAAAATTGTGAGCGGTTTCGCGGCCGCTCACCTGCAACGCATGCAGTGCCGCCGCGATCAGCCGGGGTGCTGCCGAAGTTCCATCTGCGCTGCCCAGAATAAAGTCGGGAAACGGGTGGGGATGAATGGCCGGCACATGCCTGCGGATGGAGTGGCAATCCCAAAGCAAAACAACGCCCACCTGTGTGCGGATCGCTTCAAGCCGGGCGCGTAGCGCTTCATGGTAGGGATCAAAGTAGGCACGCTTGCGGCTGGCGATTTCTTCGGCAGTAACCTGTGTGCGCCCATCGCGGTAGATGGGATTTCCCAAGAAATCCGTAGTGCTGCAAAGTCCGGTGATCACGCGGCCGTCGGTGTACAGGGGCCTTTGATCGGGAGAGCGATTCAAATCGATTACCCAGCGGTGGTAGTTGGCCCGCAGCATGGGAATGCCCATCGCCACGGCGAATGCATAAAGCCGATCGAGAAACCAATCGGTGTCATCAAGGCGTGCCAGATGGTCAGGATGTATTTGATCGCGAAGCTCCTCCGGAAAAAACGTTCCAGCGTGGGGAACACTCAGCACCATCGGTATTCGATGATGCTTAGGTTCCAACCAGGTAAACACTTCCATAAGGTAGCCGACAAGATCAGTTGACTGCCCGTGATGGCGATTGAGACGAAGGCATCACCCTCGCTTGCGTTTTTTCTTTTTCGAGGTCGTTTCCGGGTTGGGTGTTTTCGCATCGGCTAACTGCTGCCGAAGTGCTGCGATGGTGACTTCTTGCTGCGCCACCTGCTGATCGAGTTGATTTTTCTGGTCGATACGCGCCTTCAGTTTCATGATGCGGTGATAGCTTTGATTGATGCGTGCCAGCGGGATTGTACCATTTTCGACAGCTGTGCGAATGATCTGGTACACCTGATCCACGGTGCGCTGCTCGCTGCCGGGAATATTATTGGAGAAGCACAGGATATCTATACCGGCATTGATGGCGCGTTTAATCGCCTCGTCCCAGCCATACTGTTTGCTGATGGCATGCATGTGCATATCGTCTGAGAAGACCACTCCATCAAAGTGTAATTGTTTACGCAGCACGCTGTCGAGCACCCGTTTCGACAAGGTGCCGGGATAGGCTCCGGGATCCAGCCCTTTGTGTACG
>CANGUI010000234.1 GCA_947457025.1 Flammeovirgaceae bacterium
CAATGGGTAAAGCAAAAGAAGCGATTTGTCAAGGCAAGTTTGGGCAGGATAGTTGTTAATGAGGCGGTCAGCCTTCACTTAGGTTAGCAGTCTAAAATGACACGTTTCAAAAATCAAGAAAGCAGTAAAAACTGATACCATTAGAATCGTAATTGAGTAGAAATGTTTATTCACTCTTTATGGCAACCGTAGTAGAAAGTTAGCCTTGTTAAAAAGACATGGTGGAAAACGCTTTGGCATCGCTTCACTATCTGGTGAAAGTGCTACAACTTAGGGTCGGCAAATCTGAAATTGATAGGACTAGATATTTTCCCAACTATCCGTCTTTGGCTACTCTTTCAGATGCCCTGCGCGAGTGGCGTGTAAACTCCCTTGCGGTAAAATTGGAGGTAGAACAGTTGCATGAAATTCCGTTGCCTGCCGTTGCTCACTTAAGTCGAAATGGAGGCCACCTTGTAGTCTTAACAGCAGTTGCGCCTGTCACCGTTTCATACTTCGATTCTGATCGTGGACTGGTAAGTGAAGCAATTGGCGAATTCTCTAGCCAGTGGACGGGAGTTGCGTTACTAATAGAGACCACTGAGAAATCTGGCGAACGGAATTTTTCCGAAAACCGAAAAGTGCAAAGGCAACAAATCGTTTTCCAGCTAATAGCGATGGGTATCTTTCTTGGTTTACTCATTCTCCCATTTCCTCTTTTATCTGTGGAATTATGGGTCTATATGCTCACAAAAGTTGGAGGACTTTTCGCATGTGTCTTATTGTTTCAGAGGCAGTTCGGCATGTCAAGCAAATTGGCATCTTCGGTTTGTAATTGGGGATCAAAATCTAACTGCGATTCCGTAATCTACTCGCCCGCTGCAAGTTTTTTGGGCATATCACTCACTGAAATTGGGCTCATTTACTTTTTATCAGGGGTTTTTTATTTTGCGTTAGTTAGCCTTCACCCGGGTTATCAAGGTATGCCATTCCTGATGATGGCCATGAGTATTACGGCCGTTGTGTTATCACCACTGTCGATCTACTATCAATGGCGCATTGCCAAAGCGTGGTGCCCGCTTTGCGTCATCGTTGTAGCGATAGTTTGGCTGGAGGTTGCTTGCTTGTTTGCATTGAATACTCCCATCAGCAATACAATACAAGAAAATGCTTTAACAGCCCTTGCTCTTTTCGTGCCAGTTGGCGTTTGGTTTTCTATTCGGCAGCACTTTATTGATTCACTTCGAGTTGTGCCGCTTGAAAATACGCTACTGAAGTTTACACGCAGTAGCGAGGTGTTTCAATCATTGCTTGCCCGTCAGGATATGGTTGACGTAGGTCATTTTGAACACGAACTAGAATTAGGGAGGAGTAATGCACCGTTTCAGATTATTTTAGTCACTAACCCCACGTGTGGCCCATGTCGGTTGGCCGACCAAGTGGTAAACGATTTATTGAGTGAACACAGTGAATCAATTTCGGTAATTTTCAGATTTGCAATTAATCCTCGTAATAGATCCGATACTTCTTATTCAATCGCGAATCACTTGGTTAAAATTTCCCTTTCAAACTCCACAAGTTTAGCGGCAGCGATGCATGGGTGGTATCTGGCCGGCGCTAAAAACGGAGTAGAGAACTGGAAGGTGCGTTTCCCTGTGACATCGGAGCCTTGCGATGAGTCTGTGGGCCGCATTTTGGATGAACATGCGAGCTGGTGTAAGCAACATGGAATAACCTCAACTCCTACCATCCTTATTAATGGTAAAAGAATCCCTGCAGAGTACTCAATTTCGGACCTACGTTACCAAATTTCAAAACTAGTCTGACGGCTATCGCCACGGGGGTTTCTGCTTTTTTTCCAGACTTCTGACCTTTTCAGGCCTTGCGCTGTTTAACTGAATTGGGCTGTTTCCTCTGCAGTAAGTTTGTAAGCTGAAATAACAGACGGTGGAGTAACCTCAAATCTTCAGTAACTATCTCAGTGGTACCCGCCAGTTCTTGCTTAAACTCAATGTTCACCTTTTGGTTGGTTATCAACGGGTCGGGTAAGTTTAGCAATACGAGGTACTTTTTATCGGCAGGTAATGCGGAGATGGTGGCTACTTGCCCTTGGAGCATGCCAAATTGCTGAAAGGGGAAACTCTCCAGTTTGATGTTTACCCGCTGCCCGGTCTTTACCTTGCCCGAGCCAGTAATGGGCAGTAAGGCGCGGGCTGTGATTCTGCCCGAATCCGGCAATACCGAAAACATGGCCTTGTTAGTTTCTGTAAACATATTGGGTTCATAAAAGCCGAGATAGGCCAACTGGCCTTTCGCCTGGGCCGTCAACAAATAATTTTCTTTCCATAGTTTGATTCTACTTTCCAACTCCTGCCGGGCACTTTCTTTGGTGAGCATTAACTTCTGTTGCTGCTCGGCTTTACTCATTTTCAGGTCGGCAATTTGTTTTTCCAATTGATGGATTTGTAGTTCATTGTTCAATGCCGTTGTCTCAAGGTTTCGATACTGCCGTTGCTGTTGCAGCCAGTTGGTTTTCGCCTGGTTGTAATCCAGGGCGGCCGTTACCTTTTGCATGAATAGCACCGAGTCGGTATTGAATTTTTGGCGGGCCAGGGCCAGTTCTTGCCGTCCCAGGCGTTGTTGACCGGCCAGTGATTTAGCCAACTTTTGAAACGTGGCTAATTGCCTTTCCAGTTGTTCAATTTGTCTTCCATACGTATCAGCCGTTTGGAAAATCGTTAGGTTGTTGGTGGCCTGGGTAAGGGCGGAGTATACCGGCTGGAGGTCGCCTAATTCAAACTTGCGGTTTGGCAACGAGTCCTTTGGCAGCCAGGATTCCAGCTCCAATACGTCCACTACATTCGCGTTGGATTGGATGTAGCCAATCAATTCCCCGGCTTCGCATTTTTCTTTATCGCGCTTCAGTAGGGTTATTCGCCCCGGCACCCGGCTTACGAGCGTTACCGGGGCTGGGTCAGAAGTAATCACCACTTCGTCAACCAGAATGTCCGGGTACTTTATAAACCACGAGGCGGCCAGCAGGGCCAGCATCACGAGAAAAATAACCGTGATGCCCCACTGCACCAGCCCATGCGGCACCTGGCTGATAATCTCCTGAATTTGATCGCTTCGGATTTCGAGTTGCTTTTCGGGCTCCATCGGCAAACAAGATACGCGAAAAAATGTGTACCGAAAATGATATCTCACCGTGTGGGGAGTTACCAGAATCGGCAGTACGTGTAGACTGTAAAGTCACTGCAAACTTCCACCGCATCATCTCTGCCACACCCCGCGCAACAAACGGCGCACAGAAGGCCACGAAGCGAAATAAAAGAAGGCGCATGACCTGCTATCCCTGGACTTTACCGCCCGATCATCACCCGGGTAACGGCCCGGCCTGTACCCTGCTCCACCTGAATGAGATAAGTTCCTTCCGGCAGCGCCGAGGGCAGCGCCAGCGTAAAGGCCGCGTTATCATAATCGCGGACCATCACGGAATACACCGTTCTACCAAGCAGGTCGAACATCCGCACGCGGAGTGCTGAAGAATCGGCCGTCCGGATGCGAACGTTCACGTTGGCCGATGTAGTGGGATTGGGGAACACCTCCACCTGTAACGGCTGAATTTCAGATTTGACTGTTGCGGCAACCACCTGCGAGTATTCAAACTTCCCGTCAAAGTCAACCTGCTTCAGGCGGTAATAGTGTATGCCAGGCCAAGGCGGCCGATGGTTGACTTCATAACGTGTTTCCCGGGAGGTGGTACCCTGGCCCTTCACATTTGTAAAAGTTTTAAACGATTCGCCTACACCTGCATGTTGTACCTCGAAATAATCGTTGTTTAACTCCGAGGAGGTGAGCCATTGCAGGTTGACCGTGCCGTCTTGTGCCGGAATGGCGCGCAACCATGCTAAGACAATCGGAAGCGGGTTGGCCGCAGATACCGAAGCAAAGGTAAACTGATTGCCAGAAATAAACGAGGTTACCGGCGTGGCGGTAACAATAGTGCCGCTCGAGGGCGTGCCAGTTGTTCCACCGTTACCTTCCGAAATCCAGTCTGCCCCACTCCAGCGAACAACGCGCAGATCAACCGGATTGGTGATGTAGACGGGCGGACAGGCCGCAGCATTCCAGCTCAACGTAACGGACACGTTTGAACTCGGGCCGGTATTTCTATCCAGTGTCCAGTACTCGCACCTGCTCACCGCATAGAATGCGTTTCCCCCATTGACCAGGTGATCCTGATTAAAATACCGCGC
>CANGUI010000235.1 GCA_947457025.1 Flammeovirgaceae bacterium
AGGGTAAACAACCTAGTTCCGCGGAAATTCACCAGCGCCTAAAGAAATTAAATGTGCTGGGTACCGTACTTTATGTTGCCGCGCACCCGGACGATGAAAACACAAATGTCATTTCGTATTTGGCTAACGAAAGGCTTCTCACCACCGGATATTTGTCATTGACCCGTGGTGACGGAGGGCAGAACCTGATTGGCCCTGAAATACGCGACCTGCTGGGCTTGATTCGCACCCAGGAACTACTGGCGGCCCGCCGTATTGACCGTGGTATCCAGTTTTTTACCCGTGCCAACGACTTCGGCTTTTCTAAAAATCCGATCGAATCTTTTCGGATCTGGAACAAGGACACAATCTTATCTGATGTAGTCCGGGTTATCCGCCAGTTTCGCCCCGACGTAATCATAGCCCGGTTTCCGCCAGACGAGCGCGCCGGCCACGGCCATCATACCGCTTCAGCGCTGCTGGCAGAAGAAGCAATTTCGTTAGCCGGCAACCCTGATTATCAGCCAGCCCAGGTAAAGGAATTTGGTATTTGGACAGTCAACAATCTCTATACAAATACCGGCCGTTGGTGGAATCAAACCGTGAATGAATCTACACCCGGCGTACTCTCACTCAACGTTGGCGCCTACAGCCCGCTGCTGGGGAAATCGTACACGGAAATAGCAGCCGAGTCACGCTCACAACATAAAAGTCAGGGTTTCGGCGTGCCCAGCCGCCGAGGCGACTTTCTGGACTTCTTCGAGTACCGGGCTGGAAGCCGCGCGCAGAAAGACCAGCTCGAATCTGTCGATCTGACCTGGAACCGCGTGAAGGGGGGCGAGACAGTGCGGTTACTGGTGGATGAGGCGATCCGGACATTTAATCCGGCTTCACCCGCGGCTTCGATGCCGATACTACTGAAGATCCGAAGGGCGATCCTTGCACTGGAACCCGGACTTTGGCGCACCCGCAAGGTGACGGAAGCAAACGAATTGATACAGGCATGCGCCGGATTGTTTGTGCAAGCAACAGCCGATCAATACTTTGTGGCTCCCGGCGAACAGGTGCAGGTAAACACGGAGGTAATCAATCGTTCCTCCGCTGCAATTGAGCTCAGACGTTTACAGGCGCCGGCGCTGGGAGTTGACAGTACCCTGCAGCAATTGTTGATTAACAACAAAGGAACAAACGTCAAGTTAGCAGCGCGGCTGTTGCCAGACCTTTCATATTCCGATCCCTACTGGCTGCGCGAACCGCACCGACTCGGCTATTTCCAGGTGGCACGCCAACGCGATATCGGCAAGCCGGAGAATGAACCGGCAGTTGTGTTTACCTGCACCGTCATGGTGGATGGCGAGCGTCTCGAAATACTTGTTCCACTGGTGTATAAATGGACAGATCCCGTGAAAGGTGAACTGACGCGCCCGGTTGAGATTACACCTCGCGTGGCCGTGAAGATCGATAAAGCCAACTACATCTTCACCAATAGGCGCGCACAGGAAATGGTGGTCAGTGTTACCAGTGTATCGAACGAAGCCGTGAGCGGCTCACTGCAAATGGAAGGATCACAAGGCTGGATCATCGAACCCCAGTCGCACCCGTTTCAGATTGCCAGGCGCGGGCAAGAGCAGACCTTTCGGTTCCAGGTAACACCTGCCCCGAATTGTACCAATTGTACCCTCCTGGCTGTCGCAACTGTTCAAGGTAAGCGTTACGACCGCAGCATTCAGACGATTGCCTACGACCACATCCCCACCCAGATCTACCTGCCGCGCGCCGAGACGAACGCAATTTTTCTTGACCTGAAAACCGCCGGAAGAAATGTGGGGTACATCGCAGGTGCCGGCGATGGTGTACCAAATGCCTTGCGGGTGATGGGTTACAACGTCTGGGAAATGAAGAATGAAGAGGTAACGCCAGCAAACCTTAAAACACTCGACGCCGTAGTGTTGGGAGTCCGTGCGTTGAATACAAATACGCGGATCGGATATATGATGGGCGATCTGCACCAATATGTGCTGCAGGGCGGTACGGTGATCGTGCAGTACAACAACAACTTTGATCTGGAAATGGACGCCGCAAAAATCGCCCCGTTTGCCCTTACGCTTTCGCGGGAGCGAGTGACTGAAGAAGATTGTGAAGTGAGAATTGTAAAACCCGATCATCCCGTGATGAACCGGCCGAACAAGATCACGTCGCTTGATTTCAACGGCTGGGTGCAAGAGCGGGGATTGTATTTCCCATCCAAGTGGGATTCGGATTTTCAGGCCATCCTCTCGATGAACGATACTGGTGAACCAGCCCGGGAGGGAAGCCTGTTGGTTGCGCAGTACGGTGCGGGTTACTTCGTTTATACAGGTTTATCATTTTTCAGACAACTACCGGAAGGCGTACCCGGTGCTTACCGCCTGTTGGCTAACCTGGTATCGCTGAGTGCAGCCGCCGCTGAGAAAAAGGCACCTGTTCCTGCACCAAAAAAACCCAGGAGAAATGCAGGCCGAAGATGAAAAACCTCCTGTGTTCAGCCGCTGGCGCTACTGGTACTGGCTGCTGATGCTGGCGTTGCTGGCTCAAATATTCATTTACTACAGTATCTCCCGCCAATTTGTATGAACGCACTTGACTGGTTCGTTCTGTTCGGTACGCTAATCTGTATTGTGGTGTATGGCGTCTGGAAAACACGGCATGTATCCGGAATGGACGGCTACTTGTTGGGAAACAAGAGTATTCCGTGGTGGGGTGTATGCCTCAGCATCATGGCTACGCAGGCCAGTGCAATTACGTTTCTTTCCACACCGGGGCAGGCATATGAAGACGGTATGCGTTTTCTGCAATTTTACTTTGGGCTTCCTTTGGCGATGGTCATCCTGTCGATCACGGCAGTGCCACTCTATCATAAACTAAAAGTCTATACCGCTTACGAGTATCTCGAAAGCAGATTTGATGTCCGTGTCCGTACACTGGCGGCATTCTTTTTCCTGATGCTGAGGGGGTTGTCTGCCTGTATTACGACTTATGCGCCCTCGCTCATTTTGTCGACCATTCTGGGCTGGAACATTACGATCACCACCGTCTTGATCGGCACCCTTGTCATGGTGTATACCGTCAGTGGCGGAACAAAGGCGGTGAGTGTAACCCAGAAGTACCAGCTTACAATTGTGATGGGCGGGATGGTGTTGGCCGGAATGCTGGCGTGGTCGAAACTGCCGGATGCACTCACGTTCGGAAATACTTTTCGATTTGCCGGTGAGCTGGGAAAGATGAACCTGATCAACCTGAACTTTAACCTGTCGGATCGCTACAACATCTGGTCAGGTTTGATTGGCGGGTTGTTTCTCTTCCTGTCGTACTTCGGTGCCGACCAGAGTCAGGTTGGCCGCTACCTGTCGGGCAGCTCCGTTACCGAAAGCCGGCTTGGATTAATATTCAACGGATTACTGAAAATACCTATGCAGTTCGTGATACTGTATATCGGGATCATCGTTTTCGTTTTCTACCATTTCCATCCCGCCCCGGTATTTCACAATACAACTTTGTTGCAGCAAGCGCGCACGCCCGCCAATGAGCAAACACTGCGCGATCTCGAAATGCGCTATGAGCACCTATCCGTTGAGAAACGGAAAAAAGCGACTCAGCTGGCGATGGCTCTCGAGGAGGGACAGCAGGCCAGGATCCAGGAGGGAAAAGAAGCCTTGGGTGAGATTCAGCAAAGAGAGAAAGAGATTCGGACCCGCGTAAGGGAAGAAATACAAAAGGCAATTCCGGATGCCAACACGCTTGATAAGGATTACGTTTTTATCACGTATGTCATGAACTACCTGCCACACGGTTTGATTGGCTTGCTGTTGGCAGTGGTGTTTTCTGCCGCCATGTCGTCTACCGCTTCCGAACTGAACTCCCTCGCTTCGACCACAGTGGTTGACATCTACCGGCGATCGTTGCGCCCGCGCCGGACGGATGATCACTATGTTACACTTTCCAAATATTTCACCGCCGGGTGGGCAGTGGTCGCTATGATCTTCGCGTCGCTGGCTAATCAAGCCGAAAACCTGATTCAGTTTGTCAACATTATTGGTTCGCTGTTTTATGGAACCATACTGGGTATTTTCCTGTGTGCATTCTACATTAAATTCGTCAAGTCGGAGGCTGTTTTGCTGGCGGCGATTGTTGCGGAGTTTGTTATTCTTTTGTTGTATAAGTTCACTGATGTTGCCTTCTTGTTGTACAATATAGTCGGATGTGTGGTTGTG
>CANGUI010000236.1 GCA_947457025.1 Flammeovirgaceae bacterium
ATTGAATGGGGTATCACGGTGGCCGAACTGCTCGAACTGTGCGGGGCAGAAGACCCGTATTTCATCCAGGTGAGCGGCCCATCGGGCGAGAGCATTTCAATCAAAGAAAAATTCAGGCGCATTTCCATGCTCGACCTGCTGGCCCAGAAAGACATCCGCTGCGGAGGTTAGTTCATGATCTTCAACCGGCAACGCGATCTGGTGCACATCCTGCTGAACTTCGCCTCGTTTTTCAAACACGAATCGTGCGGAGTGTGCACACCCTGCCGGGCCGGCAACTTTATTTTGCAGCGCAAGCTCGAAAAAATCAGCCACGGGCTGGCCGATCGAAACGACCTGGAGGAGCTGCGAAGCTGGGGCACGATCATGAAAGCCACGAGCCGCTGCGGCCTCGGCAAAACGGCACCAAACGCGCTGCTGCAGGCGGTGGATAAATTCGGTGATTATTTTGCCACGCGCCTGGGCACCACCACCACCGGGCTGTACCGCGCAATTGATGAACACGCGGCCGTGGCCGACTACGAACGCTATAAACCGTAACAGCCATGGCAACCTGCACATTTTGGGTGGATGGAAAACCCTACCAGGCAGAGGAAGGAACGAACCTGATCGATGCCGCCCAGGCACATGGCATCTTCATACCTTCGCTCTGTTACTTTCCGCATATCGATCCGCCACTCGGCACCTGCCGCACGTGCACCTGTAAAATCAACGGCCGCTATAACCCGGCCTGCACCGAAACGGTGAAAGAGGGATTGAAGGTGGAAGTAAATACTCCGGAACTGCTCGACATGCGCAAAGCGCTGGTGGAGATGATGTTTGCCGAAGGCAACCATTTCTGTCCGGCCTGCGAAAAAAGCGGCAACTGCGACTTGCAGCACATGGGCTATGAACTTGGAATTTCCGAGTCGCGTTTTCCTCACTTGTTTCAAGATTGCCTGATCGACTATCGGCCCAGGCGGATGGTGCTGGAGCACAACCGCTGCATCAAATGCAAACGGTGCGTGGAAGAGGTGCTCACAGGAGACGGCAAGCGGGTGTTCAACTATGTGAACCGCGGCAACGAAACGCAGGTGGGCATCGACTATGAGCAGGAAGCGCGCCTGAGCGATGGCGATGCCGAAAAGGCGATGGCGATTTGTCCCACAGGTGCCATCATTGTGCGGGGCAAAAGTTTTACAAAACCATTTGGAGACCGCGCCTTTGATCTGAAGTCCACCCAAAAGCACTACACCCACCAAATACTCGATAAACCCCGGGTAGCCAACTTCGAAAAGAAAACCATCGCCACCGTGTCGCTGGCCGGCTGTTTTGGGTGCCACATGTCGATGCTGGATATTGACACGGAGATACTCGACATGGCCGAACTCGTGTCGTTCAATAAATCGCCTCTCACCGACATCAAAATCTTCACGCAGCGTTGTCACCTCGGGCTTGTGGAGGGCGGCTGTGCCAACACCGAGAACATCGAAACGCTGCGGAAATTCCGCGAGATGTGCGACCTGCTGGTGGTGGTGGGCGAGTGTGCCGTGTGGGGCGGCCTGCCCGCCATGCGCAACACCGTGCCGCTGGGCGAGTGCCTGGAGGAAGCGTACCTCAACTCCGTCACCAGCGAACCGGGCGAAACGACAGTGCCCTACCATGCCGACCTACCGAAAATCCTCGATCGCGTATATGCGTGCAATGAAATAGTAAAAGTGGACTACACCATTCCGGGCTGCCCCCCTTCGGCCACGCATATCTGGAAGGTGATCAAGAGCCTGCTGTGGGGCGAAGATTACTCGCTGTTGTATTCGGAATTTAAGTACGACTGATCATGAAAACCAAAGTAACGATCGACCCCGTCACGCGGGTTGAAGGCCACGGCCGTGTAACCATCCACCTCGATGAATATGGAAAGGTGCAGGACACGTTCTTTCATATTGTTGAGTTCCGCGGCTTTGAGCGCTTCATTCAGGGCCGGCCGTACTGGGAGGCACCCGTGCTGGTGCAGCGCCTCTGCGGCATTTGTCCGGTGAGCCACCACCTGGCGGCCGCCAAGGCCATCGATCAGCTGGTGGGCATCGACCCCGGGGCGCTATCGGTGCCTGCGCAAAAGCTGCGCAGGCTCTTGCACTATGCTCAGATTTTTCAATCGCATGCGCTGCATTTTTTTTACCTCGCCTCGCCCGACCTGCTCTTTGGCATGGATGCCCCGGTAGAGAAGCGGAATGTGCTGGCGGTGGCTGCGGCCAACAAAGAACTCGCCCGCAAAGGGATTCTCATGCGCAAGTTCGGGCAGGAGATCATCCAGGCCATTGCGGGAAAAAAAATTCACGGCACCGCAGCCGTGCCGGGCGGCATGCACAAAACGCTGACGCTGCAGGAGCGCGACTCTTTTCTATCGGGTGTGGCGCTGCCGAACATCGACACGATGCTGGCATGGTCGCAGGAGATCATCACCTTCATCAAACAGTATCATGAGCAACACCGCGAACTCACCAATACATTTGCGGCCTTTCCGTCAGGCCACCTGGGCATGGTGGATGAAGCCGGCAACTTGGACATGTACCACGGCCGCCTGCGCGCCATCGACAGTGTCGGCAACATCACGCTGCCCGATGTGCCCACAGACGACTACCAACAGTATTTCCGCGAAGGCGTTGAGCGCTGGTCGTACATGAAGTTTCCGTACCTGAAAGAACTAGGGCGCGAGAAAGGGTGGAACCGCGTGGGCCCGCTGGCCCGCATCAACATCTGCACTGCCATGCCCACTTCGCTGGCCGAGCAGGAGCGTCAGGTGTTCCGGGCGTTTACCGGCAAGCCGGTCAACAACAGCACGCTGTATTCGCACTGGGCGCGCCTGATCGAGATGCTGCATTGCGCAGAGGTGATGAACGACCTGTTGCACGACCCGGAGATCCTGAGCGATGACCTCGTGCGCACGGGCGAGCCGCGGCTGGAGGGCATCGGCATCATCGAAGCTCCGCGCGGCACGCTCACGCACCACTACCAGGTAGATGAGAAGGGCATGATCACGCGGTGTAACCTCATCGTCTCCACCACGCACAACAACGAAGCCATGAACCAGGCTGTGAAGTGGGTGGCCAGCAACGTGATCAGCCAGAAGGGCGCCATCACCGATGGCATGCTCAACCAGGTGGAAGTAGCCATTCGGGCGTACGACCCGTGCCTGAGTTGCGCCACGCAAGCACTCGGCCAGATGCCCCTGCATGTGGAGGTGTACGATTTCACCAATCACCTGATCGATGAGCGCTACCGTTCGTAAACGCGTGCTGCTGGTGGGGATCGGCAACGACAGCCGCGGAGACGATGGCCTCGGCTGGCAATTTTTACAAGACATCGAAGCGCTGGCTCCGGAGGTGGAAGTAGCGTACCGCTACCAACTGCAGGTGGAAGATGCAGATGTTATCCGGCCGTTTGATGTGGTGGTGTTTATCGATGCCACCCGCACGGCCTTGGCCGATGGGTTTTCGTGGCAGCCGTGCAAGCCGGTGGCGGACATCAGTTTTTCCACGCACCGCCAGGAGCCGGGCACCATCCTCTACCTGGCCCGCGAGTTGTTTGGCAGTGGGGCGAGGGGCTATGTGCTGGCGATATCCGGGTACACGTGGGCACTGGGCGAAGGCCTGAGTGTGGCCGCCCGCGAAAACCTGAGCCGCGCGAAGTCTTTTTTGCTCGGGCAATTGAACAACCAATTACAACCTGCTTAACGGTGGGGAGTTTCCGGCCGCACATTGAGAAAGCAGAACACTCATCCGCGACAGTCTTGAAATAGCACGCGTTGCAAACGCAAGCAAGCCGGGTTCTTTTTTTGGGCGTGCCCCCGCGGCACCGCACCCGCAACCCATTTCAGACTGAAGATGAGTACAGCAGCCCGGGTGGGGCAATCCCCAGCCGCGGGGTCGCGCTGTCGGCACTCGCCACCCCACGCACACGCCCCTGCGGGCTCAAACAACTGCCTCCATCGCTCACGCGGGGGTACTGGCTGCTGGTCATTATTCGCCATGTGCTAATAACTCGAAACACCCAACACCCACCAACTAACAACTCAGCATCGTCTCCCACAGGGGCCGACGCGAAAGCGCGGGGCTTCAATCGCATTGTGCCTTTGGAAATACGATACGTGACGATACCGGTATTTGACGGTGAAGAACACCGGCAAAGGCGAGGTATTCTTTCTTGGGCACCTGCAAAATCAATGAGGTTAATCCCTTTGA
>CANGUI010000237.1 GCA_947457025.1 Flammeovirgaceae bacterium
CCACGCTCTGATCTGCTTTACCAGTGAACAGGTACGACACAAACGCCACGAACAGGTAGACCGCTGCAATAATCAACACAAAACCCGAAGCCAGCGTGAACCGTGGATCACGAAAAAACTGCCAGGAAGGGCCCTTCGCGCGGGCGGGTTTTCCTTTCTTTTCCTTCTCCGCCTTTTTAAACGTGTTGGATTTATACGTGTTTTCTGCCATGCCTCGTTGAGGCAAAACTAAACAATAAATGCGGCCCTTCGAAACGGGTTCTCCCGTGGTCTTTATTTGCTAACTTCGCCCCAGATTAATTGCTTTTCTGCCATGCGGTACCTTACCTTTTTTCTTTTCGTTGTTCTGATTATGACTGCCTGCACCAATTCCAAATCTAAGTATCCAGCTGTACAACCTCCGGTTGCGGCCATCGAACCGTTCGAACTCAAAGCCAAGCACGGCCACGCGCGTACCGATGACTACTACTGGCTGAAGAACCGGGAAGATCAACGCGTAATCGACTACCTCACGGCCGAAAACCGGTACCTCGATACCCTGCTGGCGCATACCAAGCCGCTGCGCGAAAAACTATTTGCCGAAATGAAGGGCCGCATCAAAGAACGCGATGAATCAGTACCCTACCGGTTGGATGATTTTTACTATTACAATCGCTTTGAAGAAGGTTTTGAATATCCGATTTACTGCCGGAAAAAAGGCGCACTCACCGCCCCGGAAGAAATCGTTGCCAACGGTAATGAAATCGGGAAAGCGTACTCCTCCTTCAGTTTCTTTATCGCCCCAAGTCCGGGCCACCAGGTCATGGCCCTGGTGATGGATACCGTGGGCCGCAGGTTTTACACGATCAAATTCAAGGACATGGCCACCGGGAACATGCTGCCAGACGAAATCGGCAACACCTCGGGTAATCTGGCCTGGACGGAAGATAGCAAAACCGTTTACTACACCAAGCAAGACCCCAATACCCTCCGCACGTATCTGGTATACAAACACGTGCTCGGCACCAATCCCGCGCAGGATGTGCTCATCTACGAAGAAAAAGACGAAACCCTGAGCGTGTCGGTGTCGAAGTCCCGTTCCAAAAAATTCTTTCTGCTCACCTCCGGCCGTACCGACGCGTCATATGTACAATTCTTTGAAACCGGGCAGGATAAAAAGCTCAGCCTCATCGAACCCCTGAAGCCCAATACCGATTACTATGCCGATCACTTCAGGGACCGGTTTTACATCCGCACCAACCTCGATGCAAAAAACTACCGGCTGGTAGAAGCCCCAACAGCTACGCCTGGAAGCGCCAACTGGAAAGACGTGGTGCCCGCACAAGCCGAAAGCTTTTTTGGCGGAATGGCCTTGTTCGATCAGTTTCTGGTGATCGAAGAAGAGAAGGCGGGCCTCACGCGCCTGCGCATCCGATCCTGGGCTGACCAGTCCGAACACAGCATCGACTTCGGCGAAGCGGCCTATGTGGCCGGCATCGACAACAATCCGGAAGCGAACACGAATTTGTTGCGGTTTAGTTTTCAGTCGATGACTACGCCCCCCTCCACGTTTGATTACCACATGGAAACCAAAGAGAAGACCCTGCTGAAGCAACGCGAGGTGCTGGGCGGCTACGACCCGGCAAAATACACGAGCGAGCGCGTGATGGTAACGGCCCGCGACGGAAAACAGATTCCACTTTCGATTGTGTACCGCAAGGACGTGAAGAAAGACGGGCAGGCACCGCTCCTGCAATATGCCTATGGCAGCTACGGCGCCTCCATGTATCCGTATTTTTCGATTTCACGCCTGAGCCTGCTGGACCGTGGGTTTATCTACGCCATCGCCCACATCCGCGGCGGCCAGGAGATGGGCGGCGCCTGGTATGACGAGGGCAAGATGCTGAACAAGAAAAACACATTCTACGATTTTATCGATTGTTCGAAGTACCTGATCGATCAGCGGTACACGGCGGCCGACCGCCTCTTTGCCAATGGCGGCAGCGCCGGTGGTTTGCTGATGGGCGCCATCACGAACATGGCCCCCGAACTCTACAAGGGCATCATTGCGGAAGTGCCTTTTGTAGATGTAATCACCACCATGATGGATGAAACCATCCCCCTGACAACGTTCGAGTGGCGCGAGTGGGGCAATCCTGGCATTCCGGAACAGTATGAGTACATGCTCTCCTACAGCCCGTACGACAACGTAGAAAAGAAAGCGTATCCCAACCTACTGGTTACCACGGGGCTACACGACAGCCAGGTGCAATACTGGGAGCCGGCCAAATGGGTAGCCAAACTACGGGCCAATAAAACCGACAACAATGTCCTGCTGCTTTATACCAACATGGATGCCGGACACGGAGGCGCCAGCGGACGGTTTAAGGCGCTGAAAGAAGATGCGCTGCAGTATGCATTCATTCTCGACCTGATGGGCGTCAGCGAATAGCGGTAAAACCAGACCTTCGAAGTTTTAATCACCCCTGCGTGGCCCGCAGCGAGGTGAGATTTATTTTTTGGGCGGCTTACGGGCTATCCGCTCTACTCCTCGCCGCTCACGCGCGGGGCCAGCGCCACTGCGGGGTGCCGCTCCTATCCCGGCCGCAGCCGGTGTTCCCTCACTACTCGTATGTAAATGCGTGAGCATCCTGGGTGCGGGTGGCCCGCAGCCAGTGTCCAGATATGCGCCCGGAAATTTCCCTCACCCGAGTTGCTGCCCGCGGGCACCACCTCACCGGTTCCCGACTTGCTGGAGCGCCAAAACCTTCTTTCCGTTCCATCCGGGCCCGCGCACAAACCGCCCCGGCTTCGCGTTGGTGTGCTCGCCATCCCGTAGAACCTGTGTTCCGTTTACAAACACATGTACCATGCCAGAGCTGTATTGATGTGGGTTTTCAAAAGTAGCGTGATCCTGAACTTTCGCCGGATCGAAAATCGCGAGATCGGCATAGTAGCCGGGTTTGAGCGAGCCGCGTTTTTCAATTTTCAGATTGGCAGCCGGCAGCGATGTGAGCCGCCTGATCGCCTCCTCCAGCGTGATCACTTTTTCATCGCGCACATATTTGCCCAGCAGCCGCGCAAAGTTGCCGTAGGCCCGCGGGTGCGTTGGGGTTTTAATGAAGTTGCCTGAGGTGGTCATGGAAGCAGCATCGGAGCCGAAACTAACATACGGCAAGGCAATTTGGCGCTTCACATTTTCTTCCGACATCAGGAAGTAAGCGGTGCCCACACGCGTGCCATCGGTGATCACCAGATCCATGGCTGTTTCTTCAGGCGACTTGCCGTAGATGGCGGCCAACTCTTTTAATGTCTTCCCGGTGAAATTCTTTCTGAGCGAGTCGTTGGTGAACCCCAGCAACAACACCTTGTCAAAGTCGCCCGTCAGGCGCATCAGATTTTCCCATTTATCAGTAGGGGTGCGCATCTCTTCCAGTGCTTTTTTACGGGTCACCGGATCTTTCATCCGCCGGATCCATTCGTTGATGCCGCCTTCCTGAAGCCAGGGCGGCATGGCCGCGTCAAGGCCCGTAGCCCCGGCGGTGTACGTGTACATGTCGGCTGTAATCTTCAGCCCCTCGCGGTTCGCGCGGTCGATCATGGCGATTACCGAATCCAGCTTGGACCAGTTGGTGTTGCCGCTAAACTTGAGGTGGTAGATTTCCGCCGGCAGGCCGCCCTCGCGGGCGATGCGTATGGTTTCATTTACGGCTTCGAAGATCGCGTTGCCTTCGCTGCGCATGTGGGCGATGTACATGCCCTTGTAGCGGCCTGCCACCTTGCTCAGCTCAATGAGTTCTTCGGTGCTGGCGTAGAACGCCGGCGCGTATATCAGGGCAGTGGTAAGGCCCATTGCTCCTTCTTCCATCGCCTGAGCCACCAGGTTTTTCATGCGCTCCAATTCCTCAGCCGTTGGCGCCCGGTTGGCTTCTCCCAGTTCGTGCACGCGAATCTGTACGGCGCTGATAAAACTGGCGATGTTGGGGCTCACCCCGCGCTGCTCGAGTTGTTCCATGAATTCGCCATTGGTCGTCCAGGTGATGTCGTACGCCCAATCGGGATCGCGTTTCATCATTCCCTTTTGTGCACGCTTCATGCTTTCATTCAGTGGCCCCATGGACACCTCTCCGAAAACCTCCAGCGTTACGCCCTGCCGGATGTCGCCCTGCGAGTTGCCATCAAAGAGCAAGGCCTCATACGAGTGGCTGAGCATGTTGATGAAGCCGGGCGCTACAGCA
>CANGUI010000238.1 GCA_947457025.1 Flammeovirgaceae bacterium
CAATGATCGATTTCCCAACAAACGCACCTTCGAAGAAGATATTCGCTTCACCGGGCAGGAGGCTGAATTCTTCCCAACCGGTAGCACGCGCAAGTAAAAATGCATCTGTCTCGAGCTTGGGTACAACCGCATAGGTGTAGTCTGCCGTAAGCGAATGTTGCCGGATATCAACCAATGTGGGCTGGTTGGAGGAGGCAACAGAATACGGCAGGGAAATATCAAAGGTGGTGTTGAGCGTCGTTTGGATCGTCTCTACGTAATCACCCATACGGGCGGCAGGAGGAAGGCTCTCGGCAGCAGCCTCGCCCGCCATATCCATCGCTACAGCCATTTTCCGCTCCGGCATGGTGTCTGCAAATCCCTTCCTGAAACGAGCGATCGGCTCAATGAACGAAAGATACCACGGGTTGAGCTCTGGCTTCACACCGCTTTGAGCCGGATTCCCGGTTGAAAGCCGCAACCGGACATTCCGCCAGTCTTCACCGGTACTTTGAAAAACGTTTGCTCTATAGTTCAATACCAAGGGGCTGCGGGTATCGGCCGCCCGCAGTTCGTACACCGGATACCAACCAGCCTGTTGCACAACATACCGCACATCCAGCTCCGCCGCCGTGGGGGCGTCCGTTGAAAGACTGATAACGAGTTCGCTGCTGTTGCGGCTGTATAGTTCGTTCTGGGATTGCCATTGCTGCTGCAGCATGGAGATGCGTTCGCTGTTTTTTCGCGTTCGGTCGTTGCTCTTGCTTCGGTTTGCCGCAATTTCCGACATCCGACCCCGAAAAAAATCCGCCATGCCTTTTAGTTCCGCCACCGAGAGGTTTTGATTTGCACCCCCCACCTTCTGATTACTGATCAGCATCTGCTCCTCTTTAACCAGAATTTCCCGCTGCGATTCTTCCCAGCTATTTTGCTTTTGATAGAATGTAATGGAATCCATCAACAGGCGAATCGGCTTTGGCGTTTGCAGTTCACTCATGAAATTCTGCCGGTGCGAAACGCCGCGGATGATAAATTTCCCCCGACCATCCACCTGCACACTCTGGGGGTCAAGCTGAGCCGGCAGGCCCTGCACCACCAGTTGTGTTTCGCCGGCCTCCAGGCGTGTTTTAATCACACGCGTAATCTGTGCCCGATTCAGGAATACCGTCACGGCTGAGATGCTGGATTCAACCGGTTTTTCCTGGGCAGCTCCCGAGAGCGTAATCCATCCGGCAGCCAAAAACCCTATTACTGTACTTTTCATTTGTTTTTTGTTTTTGTGAGGGGGTGGTTCATGATTAAACGTTATTTGATGACACGATCTTATTCCGGCGCACCAGAAGCAACCTGATGTTTATCTGCTAGCATGCCGCCCGGCCCCGATTTCCATCATAACTGAAAATATTTTTCGAATTTGGATGATCCTTTACTTTTGCGTTCATGGAAGAAGTGTTTCAATATCCGCATCTTTATCAATTCGCCCAAAGCATCTTCCAGCAAATTGGATGCCCAGAGCAGGAGGCAAACCTCGCAACCCGGGTGCTGCTCAGTGCCGATCTGCGCGGCATCGACTCGCATGGCGTTGCCCGGCTATCGGGCTATGTTCGTTTGTACGAAGCCGGCCGGATGAACACCAAGCCAGCCATCAGGAAAGTTCATGAAAGCCCCAGCACGGCAGTGGTGGACGGCGACGGGGGTCTTGGCCTGGTGGTGGCCCCTCACGCCATGACCATCGCGATCGAAAAGGCAACCACCGCCGGCACCGGCTGGGTTGCCGTCAGGAATTCTAACCACTTTGGTATTGCAGGATACCACGCCATGATGGCCTTGCCGCACGACATGATCGGGCTGGCGATGACGAACGCGAGCCCATTGGTGGCGCCCACTTTTTCGATTGAACGACTGCTAGGAACGAACCCGATTTGTGTGGCGATTCCGGCCGGAAATGAACCCCCTTTTGTCGCTGACTTCGCTACGACAACGGCCGCCAACGGTAAACTTGAAATCCTCCAGCGTAAGAACCTGGACGCCCCCCTTGGTTGGGTCCAGACCCGTGATGGAGGACCATCTGCCAATGCAAATGAGGTAAAGGAAGGCGGTGCCTTGATTCCGCTGGGTTCAGATCGCGAGCACGGAAGCCACAAGGGTTTCTGCCTTGGGGCATGGGTAGATATCTTCTCGGCCGTGCTTTCGGGTGCCAACTACGGGCCGTGGGTTCCTCCCTTTGTCAGTTTTCTGGCTCCACCTGCCGATCCTGTGGGCGAGGGCATCGGCCATTTTTTTGGCGCCATGCGAATCGATGCATTTCGGTCAGCGGCCGAATTCAAAAAGCACATGGACAACTGGATTACCCGCTTTCGCAGTGCCCGGACAGTAACGGGTGAAGACCGCGTTATCATTCCGGGCGACCCCGAACGGGAAAGCGAACAAACTCGCTTACAGGCCGGCATACCGCTAAATGAAAAGGTTGTAGAAGATCTGGAGGCGCTCGGAAAAAAATTCGCGGTTGCGTTTCGTTAGAACGACCAGCCACCCACTGAAAAGAAAACGCGAAAAACCCATGGCGAAGTAAAAAACCGGTCTCCCGGATCGTAGATCACATCGTACAGCGCCATGGCATTCACTGCCGAATTTCGGCCCAAGGGCATGGTATACCCGAGACCGATCGGCATCCGGCGAACCGTCAACCGGCGGGATGGATCCCGAAAATCAGGTACGCTCAGCACTGCGTATTCTCCAAATGCGAACAGGTTGCTAAACCGGTACATCGCAAAGGGGCTCACGCCATATTGGTGGAAATCCACCTGGATATCCGGGTAACCTATGTATTGATATTGGATACCCATACCTGCAGAGAATTGCCGGGTAACCCGGTATCCGATCAGGGGGCTAACGGAAATAGACGTATATCGGTCACCAAACGCTGAGCGCCCTGCACCGAAGCCACCTCCGCCTCCAAAAAAAAATCTTTCCTGAGCTGGCGTACCTTTCAGGGAATTGCCCTGCTGCTGCGCCTCAGCCAGCAGCCCAACCATCAAAAACAATCCGGCACAAAGAAATTTCATTCTTCCCGAATGATAAAGATGTCCTCTGTTTTCTTCTTCATGAGATATTTCTCCCGCGCATACTTCTCCAGTAATTCCCGGTTCGAAGTCAACTCAAGATGATCTTTCTCCACCTCTGCAATGCGTTGGAGGTAATATTCCCGCTCACTTTCGAGTGCATCAATTTTTCGGCTAAGCCGATACCTGTTGATGAGGTCATTGGAGTCAAGGAAAATCATCCAGGTGACAAACAACAACGTGGCCACTACATAAAAATTCCGAAACACGGGCGGGAGCTTCTTGAACATAAGATTAAAAAATGTATCACGAAGGTATGATTTTTTTTCATCCCCGCCATGCTGGTCGATAGGTTATCTTATCTTTCGCCTGATGTACCAGTACCCGCTGCTGCTATTCGCCCTTCTGCAAGGTGCGGCTCTTGCGCTCACGGCGCAACCGCACGCGGCCAAGTTGCCCTTGCGCGACCTTCTGAATCTGATGCCAAACGAGCTTGCCGGGTACGACCAGGTCGGAAAATTCAAAAGCCGCGAAATCAAGATTGGCACGATGAGCTATACGGTAGGCGAGAAAGAATTTTCGCACCAGCGTTCCCGGGTTAAATTGCTGCTGTTTGATTATCAGGATGCACCCGTAATGTTCGAGCAAACCACACGACCCTGGCTCAACACGGCAGTGGTGGACTCCGATTCGGTAAAGCGCCAACGCATAGAATGGGTAGGAAACAAAGGCTGGGAGTCAGAAAATACCAGCACCCAATCCGCCCAAGTCGCACTCGCCATAAACCAACGCTTTGTTTTGATGCTCATAGGCGAAAACTGCCGGCTCAGCGACCTGTATACCATTCTCGGCATCTTTGATCTCTCCCGTTTTCCGAAATAAAAAAAACCGGCTAGCCGGCTTTTTTCTATTGCTTCAAATTTTGAATCAAGAGTTCAACGACTATTTCTCCAATGTAAACACAACAAAACAGGCAGCTATGTGTCAACCCGCTCACCTTTGCCAATACCCCTGAACCATAAGGCCACGGGGGCCAGACTTACCCAAAAAAAGGCGAATCCGCTTGACGGGTAACTTCACCAACGTGGGTGTTCTAAAGTTGAGAGAGTTTGACCAGACCAAAAACAATGTCAGATGCTTGCAACTTCTTTGTAAACAATTCTTTTGGAGTA
>CANGUI010000239.1 GCA_947457025.1 Flammeovirgaceae bacterium
ATAAAACACCAATAGTGGAATAAACAGGATAAACGCCATCAGGAAATCAAACAAAGCCACCAAAATTGCGGATACTGGAATGATCAAACGCGGAAAATAAATCTTCTTGATTATCGTAGCGTTATTGACCATGCTATTCGATGCACTGGTGAGGCCGGACGAAAATAAATTCCAGATCAACAATCCGGAAAAAACATATACCGGATAAGGCAGATTTTGGGAGGGAATATCTAAAACTTTTCCGAAGAACAACGTAAATACAATCATCATGAGCATTGGCTGAAGAATCGCCCAAAGAAAACCAAGGATGGCTTGCTTATACTTAATCTTAATATCCCGCCATGTAAAAAAGTAAAACAGCTCCCGGTACCGCCACAACTCCCTCCAATCAAACCACTTACCTGTAGTCGGTTCGATTTTGTATTCGATGGTATCTGACATCGGAATTTTTCCAGTTATTTGAATTTTCTACAAAGTTATCATGAAAATCCTGTTCATCACACCCTATCCATTCAATTCCGCCCCCTCCCAACGGTTTCGTTTTGAACAGTACTTTACGTTGATATCCAGTTTCGGGCATGAGGTATGCGTCGCGCCATTTCAACGTCAGCAGCATTGGCAGGTGTTCTACCGTAACGGCCAGTCGATAAAAAAGGCTTTACTCATTTTTACCGGAAGTATGCGCAGAGTGGGGTTGCTTTTCTCCGCTCACCATTTTACGCATGTGTTTATTCATCGCGAGGCGGTGCCTATCGGGCCGCCATGGTTTGAGTGGCTGCTGGCTAAAGTTTGGCGAAAAAAGCTGATTTACGACTTTGATGATGCGATCTGGATGACCGATAAAAAAAGCGAAAATTGGTTGGAGAAATTGCTAAAATGGCGCGTCAAGGTGAGCACGATTTGCCAGATCAGTCATTGTGTTAGCTGCGGGAACGCATATCTGGCCGCGTACGCCCAACAATTTAATGCCCGGGTGGTCATCAACCCTACTACCATCGACACGGAATTTGTGCACAATCCTGTTCTTTGGCCATCGCGAATCACGCAAACTAACGTAATCACGATTGGATGGACAGGCACCCGTACTACCTTGAAGTATCTGCAACCATTTTTGCCCGTCTTTTACCAGCTGCAGCGGCGCTTTCAAAACATACGCTTCTTGATTATCGCGGACCAAAATCCGGGTTTTGAAAACCCCGCAATCGAGTTTAAAGAATGGGGCCTCGAAACCGAAATTAGAGATTTAGCACAAATCGACATTGGGATTATGCCTTTGCCGGATGACGAGTGGTCGAAAGGAAAATGCGGGTTCAAGCTCTTGCAATACATGGCCCTTGGAATTCCCTGCGTGGCCTCGGCTGTGGGCGAAAACCGGGTAATCGTAAATGGTAAAAACGGGAGATTAGCAACGGATGAGAACTCCTGGATGGCTCAGCTTTCTGAACTGATCTCCGATCCAGGACTGAGAAAGGAAATGGGTGTAATCGGGCGCAGATTTGTGATCGATCACTATTCCGTCAAGTCTAACTCAGAGAATTTCTTCTCACTCTTCGACTGACTTAACAACACCAGCGCCACTGCATAAAATGGTACTAGCGGGATTTTATAGCGCGACAACGTGCCGAAATTAAACGTGGATACTCCAACCGCAAATGCAAAAATCAAGGAAAAAACTATTGCAAATAGAACGTTTTTATCTACTACCTTTTTAATTAGTTGTTTACTTGATAACACAACGTAGATCAACAACCCGAGGAACATCAGGCTTTCTAACGCCGATAAAAGCATAAGTGGATTTTTTACTTCCCATAGATAGGGCCGAAACAGAGTTACGTTTATGGCGGCAGGTGCAAGCCGGATCATCGATGCCATGGTGCCATCCAACTCACCAAGCGTATAGCCAGATCCCGCCTCCCGCCCGGTCCAAAACCGAATATCGTATGCAGTTACGGCAGCCGTCTGCGCAATTTTATCCAAGGAATATTTTTGGTCACCCTCCCCTACTTTACTCACAGAAAAATACCCGCCCGCTGCTATGATCACCACTACAAAAGGCACCAGCAACGTGCGCAGCACGCTGGAACGCACGCGTGCGAACCAATGAAAAAGAAGCCAAACGGAAGCGGCTGGCAAATACGCCTGAAGCACAAACTTTTTGATCGAGAAAATCACATAAAAACTGAGCAAAATCAACACCAAGGCTGCCATCTGGTTGCGGTGTTCCATGAAAAACTGATAGATCGCGTAGGTAGCTACGCCAAGCGCAGCCAAAACGAGGGTATCTTTCAACACCCCGCTCCCCCAAAAGAAAACAGAAGGAACAAACAAGCAGGCCAACGCCAAGCCAAAGTGGGCACTGGGATACTGTTTGTAGAACGTGAGGAACAAACACCAGGCGCCAACAAAGGCAACCGTAGAAAACAAAATTGCAGTGGCTGAGTAGGAAGAGAAGGTGAACAAATCAAAAAAAGCTGCTACCCGAATCACGAAATACGAGGAGTCATCCTCGAAAAAAACAATCCTTCGCGAGTACTCATACACACCCGTGTGAGAATCATTGGAACCAAACAAGAGTTGCAAACCAACGGAGGGGCTATCAAAAAACGCATTCCAAATGTGGCGACTACCGTGGGTATGAAAGTTATATGTGTCTCCGCCGGAATAGTAAAACTGATAAATACAACCCAGGGCAATCGCGCCCATAACTTTCACGAGTAGCCCGGAAAAAAAATACCTGCGCGTAGTGCGATCCGTAACCAGCGGGCGAATAAAATAAGCCGTGGCAAGAATCAGAACGATTACAATAGGCGTAACCACCAAATCCCGCAATTCCATGCTAATCGCCTTTTTCGAGTTTCTTTAACCGACTTTTTGCGCTTTTAAAGGCCTCCTCTTTCCGATCGGAGTTTTTCTTAACGAGTTGGAAATACCGCTTCGCATCTGCCTTGCGCCCCTGCCGCTCGGCAATCTCACCCAATTCAATCAGGGAGTAGAGGTAATATCCGGATTTTGTGGCACCGGTTGCTTCCGCAAAGGCTACTGCCTTCTCGTAATTTTTTCTTGCCTCATCCCAGTTGCGTTTGGCGCCCGCCAACTGCGCCAGGAAAAAGGCTGCATATCGGCCGCTGGTAGCTTCATAGCCCACCCGGCCACTGTCAATTTTCGCCAAAATGTCCCGCGATTCCTTTTCCATTTCCGGATACATGCCCCGCGCATACAACATGCGGGCATAATACCGGTGAAAGTACGGATTGTTGGGATAGGTCTGAAACAGATATTCCGCAAGTTGAAAAGCGCGCACCTGATCATTTTCGTAACCATTCAGGATACGCATAAGCCAAACCATGGCTTCGGTGCGGGTGTAGAAGGCATTGTACGAAACCTCTTTGAGTTGCTCGAGGCCTAATTTTTTGTCGCCTTTTGGAAAAAACCACATGATCGGTTTCAGAGCCGAGTAATTCTCCGGAACCCACACTGAAAAATAGTTGTACAAGGCATCTCCAAAAAGTAATTCCGGGCTCAGGTAATTCATTTTTTTGCATTCCTCCATGTAGTCAAGCGCTGTCTTGCCCGCCGTGGCGGCTTTGCGCCAGTTTCGGCGCTCTTCATCCGAATAAAGGCGCCCCTTGAATCCGTAGGCGGCAGCGAGAAAAAATGCGGCCTCTATGCGGTGCGCCGGGAACTTCCTGTAGAGTCCTTCGGCAATATGGATGGTACTGTCCATATAACCCAGAAAGACCTCATCATACCGCGTATCGGATGTGTTAGGCATGATTTTCCACCAATTGCTCAAACCAAGCAAAAAATAGGGCAAGGGATGCCATGCATATTTTTGCTTGATCCACCGAAACTGTCGTTCAGCTTTCGAAAACTCAAAATTGTATAACTCGTTTAACGCCTGAGAGCATTCCAACTGAATATTGATGTCAGAGATAAGTATGATGGTAGTATCCTTTTCGGTGCGGACCGGCTGGCCCAAGGCCGGACTTACTCCCTGTCCGGCAAACAACCCCAGCACCAAAGTTCCTTTTATTACCCAGCCTCTGTACATTGCCCGTTCGAACTTCAAAGAAACAAAAAGCGCATCATAAATCCTTCCCACGTGCCCCGCATCCACTTTCTTGAACCTTTTTTCAGTCTCGATAAAAAGGTCGCGTTCCTGTTGCTTTGCCTGCTGGCATTTCTACTGCTCTTCATTAAG
>CANGUI010000240.1 GCA_947457025.1 Flammeovirgaceae bacterium
ACAACGGCCTCGTCTACCATTCCCTCAGCAATGCGCGGATCGCGCCCATTTTCTTCGGCAGTGGAACGCATGATGGAACGCATATAAGATTGATACTTGTCGGGTGCCGCCTGCCCATCAGTTCCATTGACTACCGTAGCGGCGCCAATGGTGGCGCCCGGCGCCATATAAATGCTGTCGCATGCAATCGAGATCAGTGCTCCGGCCGAGGCGGCATCCGAGTTAATGAATACCCAAATCGGTTTTTCCACATCCATGATCTGATCAACGATCTCCTTGGCATCCGTCAGCACGCCACCATACGTGTCCATCTCCACAATGATGATGTCGGCCCCGATTTTTTGGGCATGATCCAAGGCAAGCGTAACATAGCGTGCTGCGCGCGGATCAATTTCCGCCTTGATCTCCATCACCATCACCTTTTTCTTTTGCTGTGCAAGAACACTGCAACTCAGCAAAATCGCCACCATCCAACCGGTCAATCGCATCATGTTACTTTATTTTTTCAACTTCAAAAATACGCCTTTCATCCGGACTTGGGTACACCAACTCAAAGAGGAGTGGGCAGTGGCAGCCCCCTCGTCCCTCGGGCCGGGCCTTCGCGGCTCGCCCCCGCCTGCAGCGGGGGGCTCAAACAAACCGCTCTGTCCCTGGCTGAGTAGCGTGTACCCGGAACATGCAAGCAGCACGATTTTGGCAGGTATTTTGATCATACTTTTCCTACCTTTGATTACTTTTTTAGCTATGATCGCATTACTTTTTTCCTCGTTGTTACTGGCATCCTCTCCCGCAGATTCCTTGCGTACGGAGATCATCAACGGCAAGGTCTTTGTTATTCATCAGGTGGGCGAGAAGGAAACGCTTTACGGTTTGTCTAAACGGTATGGCGCTTCCATTGCTGCGATTCTGGAGTTCAACCCGGCGGCTGATGCCGGTCTCGATGTAGGCCAGGTGTTAAAGATTCCGTACGAGCCGCGCAACGTCATCAAAGCCACCAACAGCGGGGTTCATAAAGTAGCTGCGCGCGAAACACTCTTTTCCATCGCCCGGTTGTACAATGTGTCTGTGGATGAATTGAAAGCCTGGAACAACCTCAAGGATAACAGCCTTTCACAAGGACAGGAGTTGGTTGTCCGGAAGCCCGCCACCTCGGCCACTCGCGAGGTAACTGTGCCCACGGAAGTCAAACAAGTGAAAACCGCTCATGTTGTGGCGGCAGGTGCAACCCTTTTTTCCGTCTCAAAAAAATACAACATTCCGGTTCAGCAGTTGCGCGATTGGAATAACCTGAACGGCAGCGATCTCAAAGTGGGGCAGAGCCTTTTCCTGGCGCAGCCCATGTATCAGGCGCAACCTCAGCAGCCCCAGTCGGTCGCAACGTCCGCTCCGGCACAGCCCACCACAACCATTAAAATCAATCAAACTGCCGTCAGTACTGATGAGATTAAAGAATCCGGTCTGGCCGAAGTCATCGAGGGCACCGAAGGCAACCGGAAATACCTGGCTTTTCATCGCACAGCCAAAGTGGGCAGCATTTTGAAGGTTAAAAATGAACTCAATGGGCGCGAAGTATTTGTACGCATTGCAGGTGTATTACCCGATACCGGCAACAACGATAAGCTCGTGATCAAAATTTCGAAGTCTGCTTTCGAGCGACTGGGAGGCATTGATGCCCGTTTTCGCGTAGAAGTTACGTACTACAAGTAAGTGCCGCGTATTTCATTTGGAGAGCTCAAAGCATTTCTGGATGACCGCACAGACCGGTACAACCGGGCGGATTTCATTCCCAACGATCCGGTGAGCATTCCCCACCGATTTCGAAAAAAGCAAGACATCGAAATTGCCGGGCTGCTTGCCGCTTTACTCGCCTGGGGACAGCGCATCACCGTCATCAACAAATGCCGGGATTTGCTGGCACGTCTTGATGACGCTCCATACGACTTTCTGGTTAATCACAGCCCGGATGACTGGAAATCCGTGTTGCGTTTCAAACACCGCACGTTCAATGGAACGGATGCCGTGCACGTGCTTTCGTTTCTGGCTGATTTTTACCGAAAACATCCGTCGCTCGAAGCGGCTTTTCCGGTGCAAGCCGAAGATCCACACATTGAACATGCGCTGGTGGCGTTTCACCGATACGTATTTGCATGGCCCCAGGCACCTGCCCGCACACGCAAGCATGTGCCAACGCCCGAGCGCAAATCGGCGTGTAAGCGCATCAACATGTACCTGCGCTGGATGGTGCGGAAAGATGATCGCGGCGTGGATTTTGGTTTATGGCACACCATACGCCCCGACCAACTTGTGTGCCCCTGCGATGTGCACGTGGAACGTGTCGCCCGACGGTTAAAACTGGTGAAAAGAAAGACGGTTGACTGGCAAATGGCGCTCGAGTTGACAACTCAGCTCAAACGGTTCGATCCGCTTGACCCGGTGAAATACGATTTTGCGCTTTTTGGTCTTGGTATTGAAGAGCAATTTGCGCGCTGACCTCTATTGCGCTACAATGAACTTGCGGAACCAGCTTTGCACGGTAATCTGAATCACGCCAAGCACAGCTTCTTTGAAAATGCCGGCAGACATTTTTGATTGCCCACGCGTGCGGTCGGTAAAGATGATGGGAATTTCTTTGAGCTTAAACCCAAACTTCCAGGCCAGGAACTTCATTTCAATTTGAAAAGCATAGCCCACAAACCGGATCTCATCCAACGGAATGGTGCACAGTACCCGCCGCCGGTAGCAAATAAACCCGGCAGTGGTATCCTCTACCGGTATGCCTGTGATCAGGCGCACGTACCGGCTGGCGAAATAAGATAGCAGTACGCGACCCATAGGCCAGTTCACCACATTGACACCCGAAACATAGCGCGATCCAATGGCCATGTCGAAGCCGTCGTCTGAGCAGGCCTGATACAGCCGAACAAGATCAGCCGGATTGTGTGAAAAATCGGCATCCATCTCAAGTATAAAGTCATAGCCGTTGGCAAGGGCAAACCGAAATCCTTCAATGTAGGCAGTGCCCAGACCCTGCTTACCGGTGCGTTGCAGGACATGAAGGGTAGACCCCGATGGGGGAAGTGTGCGCTGCAGGTGCTTCACAATTTCAGCCGTGCCGTCCGGCGAACCATCGTCAACCACCAGAATATCGAAATCTTTAGAGAGCGCCAATACGGCCTCAATGATCAGGGCAATGTTTTCCTTTTCATTATAGGTAGGAATAATAACCAGCGCGTTACTCAACGTTCGGAGGTGAATGACAAAACTAAGAAAAAGACTTCACCTGTTTCTGTCTTTTTTCGCGCTTACCGGCTATTTTCGCCACGATGCTGCTTGCCTCTTTTTCGCGTCAATTCACGGAAGCCGGATGCGACGAGGCCGGCCGGGGGTGCCTGGCAGGCCCCGTGTTTGCCGCGGCTGTCATCCTGCCGCGGAATTACCGCCACAAAAAACTGAATGATTCCAAACAGCTCACGCGCGAGGCCCGGCTTGCCCTGCGTGGTGAAATCCAGCGCGATGCCATTGCGTGGGCTGTGGCCGAAGCCACGCATGAAGAAATCGATCAGATCAATATACTGAATGCCTCTATTCTGGCCATGCACCGTGCGCTGGATCAATTGCGCCAACCACCCGAATTGATTCTGGTGGACGGCAATCGCTTCAAAAAATATCGGAAAATCCCGCATCAATGCATTGTGCAGGGAGATGCCAAGTACCTGTCAATTGCAGCTGCCTCAGTGCTCGCTAAAACGTACCGGGACGAGTTGATGGAAGCGTTAGCGCTGCAGTATCCGGGCTATTTTTGGGAAACCAACAAAGGCTACCCCACCGCCCGACACCGCGATGCGATCCAGGCTTTGGGGCCGACGCCGCTTCACCGCAAGTCGTTTCAGTTGCTGCCCAAACAACTTGATTTATTTCTGTAATTGATATGACTTTTTCTTTTTTTAAGAAACGGCCCGACACGTTCGACTACGAGGCCGAACACACCTGCAAGAACTGTGGGAATGCGTTTCGTGGCAGATTTTGTAACTTCTGTGGCGAGAAAGTGATAGACGCAGCCGACCGTTCTTTTGGCCGCATGGCCGAGAGTATTTTGAATGCGTTTACATTTTTGGAAGGCAAGTTCTGGCGGAGTTTTACTGCCGTTATCCTGCATCCCGGTAAGATGTCGGCAGCAATTCGCGAGGGCATACAGGT
>CANGUI010000241.1 GCA_947457025.1 Flammeovirgaceae bacterium
AGGCCCGGAAAAACCGGGCCTTTTTTGTTTTCAGGAAAAAGCGTACATCGGTTTGAGGGTGCCTGATGTGGCTGGGGCTGTCCAAGATCGTGAGGCCCCCGGTAAGTAAAGTATCAAGTGAGCAGATTGCCAGAGATATGCGGGAGTTGATTTGGGTGCTTTACATCAACTTGATCTGTTGATTGCTGACGACCGAAGCGAAGAGACTAACGCCTGAAATCTGACTTGCCCCCTGTTTTCTCCAATAACAAAACGTGCTCAATGCGAATGGCGTGGGACATCGCTTTACACATATCGTAAACTGTGAGCGCTGCTATAGCGACAGCCGCCAGAGCCTCCATTTCCACGCCTGTGCGACCGGTAACTTGAACCACACCGTTGATAACTGCCGTTTCACCCTCCAACTCGATTGAAATCTGACAATCTTCCAGTGGCAAGGGGTGACAAAACGGTATCAAATCACTGGTCTTTTTTGCGCCCATTGTGCCGGCTATGATCGCCGTTTGAAAAACTGGCCCCTTTCGGGACATCAGCTCAGTGCCGCTGACCTTTGCGGCAATATCCGGCCCCAGCCAAACTCTTGCTTCGGCCCTCGCCGTCCGCAAGGTCACCGCTTTGTCGCTGACCGATACCATCTTAGGCTGGCCAGCGGAACTAATATGACTAAACTCCTGCTGCATAGTTTGAGAATCTTAACTTTGGTCATCTAAAAATACACATTTGATGATAGCCGTTACGGAGGCGGAACGCCTCATTCTTGAAAATCTGCACACGCCCACGGTAAACAGTGTGCCATTGGCTTCAGTAACTGGCTATACATTGGCAAAATCAGTATATGCCGACCATGATTTGCCGCCATATCCCCGTGTGGCAATGGATGGAATAGCCATATTCTGGGAAGAGAATCCGCACACTAGTGGCTACCGTATTAAGCACGTACAGGCGGCGGGTGCACCCCCCTACACACTGATTGACCGATCGGGCTGTGTTGAAGTCATGACAGGTGCTGCCCTACCCAGTGGCACCAATGCCATAATACCGTACGAGGAACTTGAACTCCAGAGTGGAATTGCCCGGGTATTGCGGCATCCCCGAAAGGGTCAACACATTCATGAGCAGGGTGCAGACACCCGGCAGGGTGAATTGCTGCTCGAACCCGGTACGCTCATCGGGTCAAAAGAAGTGGCTGTGCTGGCAGCAGTTGGATTGTCTGACGTTCCCGTTTTTTCGGTACCTCCCGTGGCTATTGTGGCCACCGGAAATGAACTAGTGCCGGTAGATAGGCACCCGCAGCCACATCAAATTCGCTCATCCAATAATCATGCTTTATCATCTGCTTTGTCGGAGATGAAGATCGCCAGCGCATTATATCATTTAGCAGATCGCCGGGAAGACATGGATACCATCCTCCCTACGATACTTGACCGGCACCCCATTGTGATCCTTTCGGGTGGAGTTTCGAAGGGCAAATATGACCTCATCCCGTCGGCATTAGCTGATGCTGGGGTCCGGCAGGTATTCCATCAGATTAAGCAAAAACCAGGAAAGCCTTTCTGGTTCGGTCGCTCTTACCGAAACACTGTATTTGCACTACCGGGGAACCCCGTATCTACATTCCTTTGCTTTTACCGGTACATAAAACCCTGGCTGCAAAATAGTCTTCGAAACCGGATGCACCTTTCTACTGCCGTGCTTGCGAAAAAGATAGTATTCCAACCGCCGCTCACCTATTTCGTGCAAGTGACACTGGATATCCAAAATGGACTAACGACGGCGGAGCCGATAGTTGGTGGTGGATCGGGTGATTTTGTTAGCCTACGGCAGGCAGATGGCTTCCTCGAACTTCCCCCCGATCGCGCTGAGTTTCAAGCAGGTGAAGCATTCCCACTCATTCGCATTCGCTAATGCGCAATCATGCCAGACTGGATCTGCTCTAAACTCTGTCCCTTAGTTTCAGGCATCATACGCCACGCAAAAAACAACTGCATCACCATCATCGCACTAAAAAAGGCAAATGCGTAGGCTCCACCCATAGCAGATCGTTCTATCAGGATGGGGAAGGCCCACGAAATCAGGGCCGCCATGATCCAATGGGTGCAACTACCGAGCGTCTGTCCCTTTGCACGCACCTGGTTCGGAAATATCTCCGAAATGTAAACCCAGATCACCGAGCCCTGGGAAAAGGCGAAAAAAGCAATAAACCCGATCAGGTAGAACATCACGTTAAGTCCGCTAAAGTCCTTGGCAAAGAAGGTGTACGACACCAACCCAAGCGTTACAATCATGCCGAGGGATCCGATGATCATCAGTGTTTTCCGGCCGAACTTATCTATCACCGAAATTGCCAGAAGAGTAAACAGCAGGTTGGTGAGACCGATGGAGGTAGATTGCAGCAACGAAGCATCTTTCGCCAGTCCGGTGAGCTCAAAAATCCGGGGGGCATAATACATGATGGCGTTGATGCCGGCCAGCTGATTGAACATCGCCAACGCTACGGCAAGAAAAATCGGCTTTCGGTAAGCCGGAACAAATAGTGACTCACGGCCCACCCGTGCACCTTCCTTCAATGAGGTTCGTATGCGCAGTGCTGCGTCACGCGGATTTTCTTCTCCGATTTCGCCCAGAACTTTCTCGGCCTCCTGATCACGTTTTGCCTTCAGCAACCAGCGTGGACTCTCCGGAACAAAAAACACGAGCACCAGAAAAACAAAGGATGGCAGCGCCTGTACGCCCAGCATCCAGCGCCAGGCCATCTCACCCAAATCGTATAAAAGATAGTTCGAAAGAAAGGCAACCAGGATACCGCATACCACATTGAACTGAAACAACGCTACCAATCTGCCCCTGCGGGCAGCAGGGGCAATTTCCGAAATGTACATCGGCCCAACCACGGAAGATGCGCCCACCCCGATTCCTCCCAAAAACCGAAACATCACAAAAGCAGTCCAAGAAGAGGTAAGCGCGGTAACCAGGGAGGTAACCAGATACAATAACCCGATCAGTTGCAACACGCGCCTGCGGCCAAATTTTTCCGCCGGCCACCCCGCCACCAGTGATCCCAAAACGGTGCCCCACAAAGCGGCCGAAACCGTAAAACCATGAGCAACGTCCGAAAGCTGCCATAGACCCTGAATTGATTTCTCCACACCGGAGATCACGGCGGTGTCAAAACCGAAAAGAAAACCGCCCAGAGCTGCCACCCATGCGTTTCGCAAAGCACTGCTTTTCATACTGTGTTATTCACTCAAAACTCAAGGTACATTTTTTAATGTGAACTGCATTCCCGAAATTCGTGATTAGATACGGATCAGTTTCAGGCGGGAGTAGCTCAGTTGGTAGAGCGAAAGCTTCCCAAGCTTTAGGTCGCGGGTTCGAGCCCCGTTTCCCGCTCTTTTTCAGAACGATCAGCCCTGCTACTTCGGTTTTGCAGGCGTGCGAGGCGGCTCAGCAGTGGCGGGTGGGAATAGTTAAAAAACACATAGGTCGGGTGTGGATATAGATTACTCAGCGAGTCGACCGATAGTTTTTTCAGCGCTGCAGCCAGTGCTGACCCATCGTACGTACTTGCCGCATAAGCATCTGCTTCATATTCATTTTTCCGGCTTAACACCAACAATAACAATCCGGTTAGACCGGAGATAGGTGAAAACAGAATACCGAAAGCCACCAGATTGAGGTGGATCGATTGCCGGTTTCCACCCAGTGCAGATGATATGTTTTCATTTTGAATGATTTGCGATAACACAAATAGCACAAAGAAGATCTGTATCACCGAAAGCACGAGCGTCCAGACGATGTGCTTTTTCTTACAATGGCCAACCTCATGCGCCAGAACGGCCACCAATTCGGAGACGCTGTGTTTTTCCAGGAGAGTGTCGTACAGCACAATCTTTTTTCGCCTCCCAAATCCCGAAAAAAAGGCATTCGCTTTGGCTGATCGTCTGGATCCATCCATTACAAAAATATTGGTGATTGGAAAATTCACTTTGGCAGCAAATTCATAAATCGCTTTTCGCAGTTCACCATCTGGCAAAGGTGTCAATTTGTTAAACAGCGGTAAAATCAAACTGGTGTAGAATACGTTCGCAAAAAGAAGGAAGGCAGCGGCCACCGCACCAAAAACAATCCAAAAAGAATCGCCTAAGTGCTGCACCAGAAAAATCAAAGCTGCCAGCAACGCGCCTCCCAGG
>CANGUI010000242.1 GCA_947457025.1 Flammeovirgaceae bacterium
ATGTCCAAAGAAGAATTTCACGAAAAATGGACCCTGCCGGCTTATCTGCGCCGAGGTGTGAAGATGGATAGTGTGCCGCATTCTTCCGAGCCCTACATCTCCCGCTATAACCTCAGCGACGATAACAATTTACTGGGAAACAATAAGTTTCTCCATGATAATGTTGATTGATTGTAATGGCATGCAACACGTGCATGACGGGTAAGATATGGCAATTCCGGTACGACTGGTTTTACTCCATTCGTAGTGGTTGTTGGCAGTAAATATTTTTTGCCGGTACCGGATTGCCTCTTTTTTTAAACTGGTTTCCACCATTTTTTTAACTCCCAGACCCCGCCGCTTGCCGGCGGGGTTTTTTGTTGCCTGCTTAAATGCCTATCTTCGGCAATTGACTAGAATGATTACAACGAAATGGCTTTATGCGCTGATACCGCTGGCGGTACTGGCGATCGGATACGCAGTCGGACCCCATCCCGAAAAACCCGTTTACGACAAATCACTCCCGGCTGTACCAACAGATCCGGATGCTCTTGAGCAGCATATTTTCCAAAACGAAAGCCGCCATCGGCTTAAGCCGGGTAATGAGGCTCAAATTGTTTGGGCGGATTCGTCCAGACGAAAAACCCCGTATAGCGTGGTTTATCTGCATGGTTTTTCCGCCAGCCAGGAAGAGGGGAACCCGGTTCATCGTATTTTCGCCAGCACGTTTGGCTGCAACCTTTTTCTGGCGCGCTTGGCTGATCACGGTATCGACACCACCGAGCAGCTGCTGCTTTTCACACCCGATCGTGTGTGGCGAAGCGCCAGAGAAGCATTGGCTATCGGTCGGGCACTGGGCGATAGTGTGGTGCTGATCAGCACGTCAACGGGTGGAACACTCGCACTCATGCTCGCCGCAGCGTATCCTGAACAGGTACACGCCCTCGTCAATCTGTCGCCCAACATCGCGATTCGCAATCCGCTTGCTTTTTTGGCTAACAACCCGTGGGGTAACCAGCTTGGTCAACTTGTCGTGGGTGGCCAATACCAGGTGATCAACTATCCTGTCGAGCGCCAGCCGTTTTGGAATGGAAAATACCGCATCGAGGCGATCGCGCAACTTCAGGAGCTGTTGGAAACAAGCATGACGCGCGAAACATTTCAGCGTGTAAGCTGTCCGACACTTACTTTATACTACTACAAGAATGAGCAGGAGCAGGATCCCACGGTGCGCGTATCAGCCATGCTAGAAATGCATCGCCAACTGGCTACGCCTCCTGAAAAAAAGTGGGAGCGGGCAATTCCCACGGCTGGAAACCATGTTATTGGCTCGGCCTTGGTATCCGGTGATCTGCCTGCAGTAAACGCAGCGATACATGAGTTTGCTGTGCGCGTACTGCGCATGACCCCGCGCTGATCAGCGTCGCCCTTCGCTCTTACGTCCCAGCGCGAACGTGTATGCATCGGGGGTACCCCGCACACGTATATTCACAAACCGAGTCCGCTTACTCGGATCGCGGTATTGTATTGCGTCTTCCTGGTCAGGATCAACTTCGTCTTTTTTTCGTCCGCCAAAAAGAGCCTGAAAGCCAACCTGGGTAACCATCTGGAACGGTACCCGGATCAGGTAATCCATTTTTAGATCCAGGGACTGCCTGCCTTCCATCTCAATGAAACCCAGCGAGGAATTGATGGTCATGGCCGGAATTGACAGCGTACCGTCAACAAGGTCGAGTCGGTTACGGAGTGTATCAAATCTGACTTGATTGAGGTTCTTATCCTTAAAATAACCGGCCATTGCCTGTAAAGGCCCGAAGTTGACCAGGCTTCCGTTTGCGATGTACAGGTCGAGGTGCGCCTCTCCTTCATGCAGGATGGGTGTTAGATCGGGGTGTACATGGAACAGGCTATTGATTGTTCCGGTGAGATTGCCATGGAGATTTTGGTTGACGAGAAAATCCTGGCCGAAGTTATCAAACTTGAAAAAAAGTTTATCGATATCCAACTGATCAAACTTGCAGGTACTTTTAAAGTAGATTTTTTTTGGATCGGAACCGTTTAGATAGCCGTTGAGGGCAAAACTGCCGCCGGCCAGCTCCATTCGCAAGGTATCCAAAAACATAAAGTGATCTTTCCGGGTGCGGGCACGTGCGTGGAAATTACTGATTTCGAGCTGATGATGGCGAAGTGCAGCGATATCGGCTTCAACTACCATGTTGGGGAAAGGGACCTCAAACAAGTTAAATGCCTTTGCATGTTCTTTGGGTTGGGTTGGTGAAGGAGTGTACGCCAGCAGTTGATCGGCATTTAAGCGGCGTGCCCGCAAAGAAAGCCGGTTATCGCGGGTTGCCATAACAGAATCCAAGCCGGTGTAGTAAGTGAGGTTCAGGGTAATATCGCTGCCGCCCATGTTCGCCGAGAGATCCCGGATGGTGAGGTGTTCGTTTTCATAGTGGATGCGGCCTTTCATCTTTTCCATTTTCAGGGGATGGATATTTAACCGGGCTTCCGCTTTTTCCATGAGCAGGTCGGCAAAATGGAAGTTTTTCCTGAAGTTCAAGTCTACCAGGCCGTGCAACTTAAGTTCACTTAGCACTTCATGGCGGTAATCTTCGGGCAGGTAGTTCTCGCCTTTGTAACTTAACAGGTTGTCCAGACGAAGTCGCTCGGAGAATAAATCAAATTCAAAGCGGGTGTCACCGTATTTCTCGGGTTCGAACCAGAGATTGTAGTTGGTCAACCGTCCGTTAAAATGAAAATCGGATTGGTCTATTTCACCGCTGAAGTCTTTGAGCTGAAAGGTTGAGTCGCGGATAATTACGTCTGCATGGATATCGTGAAAGGTATGTGGATATCCTTTGATTTTCCCGTAAAGGTCTTCAATAAAGAATTCACCCTGGGGCAGGGGCGACTTCCGGATCTTACTGACGGAGGTTTCAAACGCCAGCTTAACGCGGAAGTCGGTGATATCCTCATCGATCGCGGGGCTTTTCGCGGAATCCAGTGTTAACAGGCGCGAGAGATTGATCCGCGTGGCCTCCCCTTCAAGTGTAAACTTTACTTCTTGATCAGGCCGGTGGAAAAGTGCAGGCAAATGGCTGATTGACCCTCTCAGCCGCAGGTCAGAGTCTGCGATTTCAATCTCGCAGGTGTCCAGCGTAAGCTGTCCACTGACCATGGCCGCATGCAGGTTGAGTTTCGTTATCGGATGGCGGTAACCCGGTACGATGAAACTCAGGTCGCGCACGGTCAATTCGCTTTCGATGCCCTCTTTCATCCGGAGCAATGACGTTTCGGGTCGGTTCAAGTCGATAATTTCATCGAAATTCATGTCGACAATTACATTTCCACGCAGTCGCTGTACTCCTTCCACACCAAGAAATTCACCTAAAAATTCCAGATCGAGGTCAGCGCGGAGCGCAACCGCTACCTGAGGATCAACGAAATTTTGAACACGGAGATTACCCATAAAAGTACCGCGCTCAGGCTTAACGGAAAAGTCGCGCAGTTCAAAAACACTCGTCTCCAGCGAGTGGCCTGCACCATTTGTATAAGAACCGGTAAATTGAAGATCTTCGATTTTCTTATTCGATCGACTATTCTCGAAGAACCCGTTTTCACAACCAAATCGAAAGTTAATTTCAGGTTGCTGCCGGTGTCCCACCGGGCCCATCACGGTACCTTCGAAAAATACTTTTCCGGCGTTGCGATAATTTTTTAAGTTTTCTGCCACTTCGGTAGGCGCAAAAGAGGCGAACAACGAGAAGTCAGGTTTTTCACCTTCAACTCGAAGATCAACAAAGGCACTGTCTCCAACATGAATTTTTCCAGCGAAACCGAACAGGGCATCCGCCAGGCCGAGGTGGGTATCGCGCAACACCACTTCTTTCCGGTCGGCTTGGTAATCAAGATCGGTCCGCAGGGTTACCGGTTTGTCAGACAAAAATGTGGACTGGCCTCGCAGTTGGAGGGTCATTCGGGTAGTGGCATCTACCAGAGCGAAGATGTGCTGGTTGTTCACCCGTACGGACGTGCGGCTACGCTCAAAATACGTTGTCACGTGCGTAGAATCGGCTTCCTGAAAAAATGAAATGGTGAAGTCGGTTAGCATGAACTTCTTCAGGTGAACCCGCAGCGGGCTGTTTTCTCCGCCGGGCTCTTCCTTTGTCTTGATATTTTTTGCCAGCAGCAGGTTAACTTCAC
>CANGUI010000243.1 GCA_947457025.1 Flammeovirgaceae bacterium
CAAACGCGGAGAATAAATCGAGTAAAAAGACAACTCTCAGTTTAGGCAACTAATGATGCCATCACCAACCCGATTAGGATAGCCATAAAGGACCCCGGGCTGCCTTAATCCCCTCCGCCACCAGCCGCGACCTCGTACGAACTGAATTTCGCCCCAAAATATTCGCGGTTCATGCGGGCAATTGTGGTGATTTTAATCCCTTTCGGGCACTCGGCCTCGCACGCGCGCGTGTTGGTGCAGGCCCCAAAACCTTCTTCGTCCATCTGAGCTACCATTTTCTCTGCCCGCTCTTTGCGTTCAGGCTGACCCTGGGGCAGTAGCGTAAACTGCGAAACTTTCGCAGCGACAAACAACATTGCCGAGGCGTTCTTACACGCGGCCACACAAGCGCCACACCCGATGCAGGTAGCGGAGTCAAAAGCCTCGTCTGCCACCTTCTTGGGAACTGGAATTTCATTGGCATCCGGTACACCACCGGTGTTTACCGAAACGTACCCTCCAGCCTGCTGGATGCGATCGAAAGCAGAACGATCGACCACCAGATCCTTTAAAACAGGGAAGGCTTTTGCCCGCCAGGGTTCTACCGTAATGGTATCGCCATCCTTAAATGAACGCATGTGCAGCTGGCAGGTGGTTGTTTGCAATGGGCCATGAGGATGTCCATTGATATACATGCTGCACATACCGCAAATTCCTTCGCGGCAGTCGTGATCGAAGTGAATGGGCTCTTCTCCCTTTTTCACCAGATCAATGTTCAACACATCAAACATCTCCAGAAAAGACATGTCGGGAGAGACGTGCTCCAGGGCATAGGTTTTGAATGCCCCAGCCGATTTTCTGTCTTTCTGGCGCCAAACTTTTAATTTGATTTTCATAGCTTTTTCAAAATTGAGGTGCTGCGATCAGATTCTTCTTACTTATAGCTTCGCTGCGTCAGCTTCACGTTATCAAACCGAAGGTCTTCCTTGTGAAGAGCCTCGGGCCGATTTTCGCCTTGGTACTCCCAGGCGGCGACGTAGGCGAACTCGTCATCTTTGCGCATCGCTTCGCCATCGGGGGTTTGCGACTCTTCGCGGAAGTGTCCGCCACACGACTCCGTGCGGTTCAGCGCATCGTCTACCATCAGCTCGCCCAACTCAATAAAGTCGGCTACGCGCCCGGCCTTTTCAAGTTCCATGTTGATATCGAGTGCCTGACCTCCTACAATGACATTGCTCCAGAACTCCTGTTTCAGTTCCTGAATTTTGTTTTTCGCAAACAGGAGACCTTTCTCACTGCGCGACATGCCGCAGTACTCCCACATGGTAAGGCCCAGTTCGCGATGGAACTCATCTACGGTTTTCTTGCCTCGGATGCTAAGCAACTGATGGAGCCGCTGGTTTACACCGTCAACCGCTTCGCGGAAAGCCGGATGGTCGGTACCGATCTTGTCAGCCCAGCCGATGTTTGCCAGGTAGTCTCCGATGGTATAGGGAATAACAAAGTATCCGTCGGCAAGGCCCTGCATCAGGGCACTTGCACCGAGGCGATTGGCCCCATGATCGGAAAAATTTGCCTCACCCAGCGCATATAGGCCTGGCACCGTAGTCATCAGGTTGTAATCCACCCAAAGCCCGCCCATGGTGTAATGAACAGCCGGGAAGATCATCATCGGAACTTCATAGGGATTGTCGCCCGTGATCTGCTGATACATATCAAACAGATTGCCGTACTTGGCTTCGATGGTTTTCTTGCCATCACGTTTGATCGCATCGGAGAAATCCATAAATACGGCCAGGCCGGTCGGGCCCACGCCACGGCCCTCATCGCACATGTACTTGGCATTGCGCGAGCCCACGTCACGGGGCACAAGGTTTCCGAAAGAAGGATACTTGCGCTCCAGAAAATAATCACGCTCTGATTCAGGCAGGTTGACGGCGTCTTTTGCTCGCAAACCGGGCATCGGCTTCTTCGGAACCCAAATGCGACCATCGTTGCGCAGTGATTCCGACATCAGCGTCAGCTTCGACTGATGATCGCCAGACACCGGAATACAGGTGGGGTGAATCTGTGTAAAACAGGGATTGCCAAACAAGGCCCCTTTTTTATGGGCACGCCACGCGGCCGTCACGTTACAGCCCTTGGCGTTTGTGGACAGGAAAAAAACATTGCCATATCCACCCGTGCATAGCAAAACGGCATGTGCACTGTGTGCCTCAATCTTCCCGGTAATGAGATCGCGCACAATAATGCCGCGGGCTTTACCATCGTGCACCACAACATCCAACATCTCGGTACGGTTGTACATTTTTACTTTGCCGGCAGCGATCTGCCGGTTCAGGGCTCCGTAGGCACCCAACAGCAACTGTTGCCCGGTTTGGCCGCGGGCATAAAATGTGCGCGACACCTGGGCACCTCCAAAGGAGCGGTTCGAGAGCAACCCGCCATACTCGCGGGCAAAAGGCACACCCTGCGCCACACACTGATCAATGATATTGACACTCACCTCCGCCAGACGGTACACATTCGCCTCGCGGGCACGGTAATCGCCTCCCTTGATCGTATCATAAAACAAACGAAAAACGCTGTCTCCATCGTTTTGATAATTCTTGGCAGCGTTAATGCCCCCCTGTGCCGCGATGCTATGGGCCCTACGGGGGCTATCCTGAAAACAAAAAGCCTTCACATTGTAGCCCAACTCCGCAAGGGAAGCAGCTGCCGACGCTCCCGCCAGCCCGGTGCCAACAACAATCACCTCATATTTACGCTTGTTGGCAGGGTTCACCAGCTTGAGATTAAACTTGTGCTTTGTCCATTTCTCTGCCAAGGGCCCTTCCGGAGCTTTCGAATCCAGCTTCATGCTCTATTTGATTAAGATTTTCGTCTTCAGTTACCTAATATGTTAAACAAAAAACATCCACAGGGGAATCAGTGCAAACAAAGCCGGCACAATCACCGCAAAGGATTTACCGACAAAGTCAATAACAGGGTTGTACTTCATGTGGTTTAGACCAAGCGTCTGAAAAGCGCTCGCAAATCCATGCCACAGGTGAAACGCAAGGGCGGCCATGCAAAAACAATAGAGTGCCACATACCAGTCTTTTGCAAACCAAACGCCCACCAAGGTATACAAATCGCGCACCTCCTTACCGTCATAATTCACCGTCGGTACACCACCCCAGTGCATTTGGGCATAAAAATCTTTCAAGTGAATGACGATAAATATCAGAATCAGCGTACCCAGCACAGCCATATTGCGCGAAGCCCAGGGCGATGATTTACGCGACGTGATTGCGTACCCCACCGGGCCGCGGGCCTGCCTGTTCTTGACTGCCAACAGCAAGGTCACCACTATGTGCAAAAGAATAAAGAAAAAATTGAGCTTGGATACCGTCTGTATCAGGGGATTAGAACTCATGAATTCCGCATATACATTGAAGGCCCGCCCACCATCATCCCTCAACAGCTGCAGGTTGCCGGCCAGGTGCACCGCCAGAAAAAGAATCAGAAAAATACCGGTAAGCGCTACCAGCAACTTACGACCGAGGGTGGACGAAAACAGTTCAAGGAGCCACTTCATAGTTTACAGATAAGTTCATATTGGGATGGTCAAAATTAGGCCGCAACCATTTACCAAGCAACGACTCGTTTAAGTTTATGCCCTCAACAAAACCGACGGTCTGCGTCAGCCGGCAACTGCTGCTCGTCACCAAGCCGGAAAAGCTAATACCCGGGTGCTGGAGTCGCCCAGTATACTAACCTAACCTCGCTTTGGATTTGATGCTGGGCAGGCAGGATGGAAGGATTGCCCTCCGGTGGCCTCCGGCAACGGGAAAATCGTCTCTCCCGGCGGCATGCCCTGCCGGTATATTTTCCACTCTGGCAGTTGAGAACAGGGCGCAAAACCGCCTACCTTTACGGGCACCACTACCTATTCATGTACCTCATTTTCGATACGGAAACCACGGGGGTTCCGCATAACAAAACCGCGCCTGTTACCGACCTTGAAAACTGGCCACGGGTGGTGCAGTTGGCCTGGCAGCTGCACGATGCCAAAGGAAAGCTCCTGGGCCAAGATAACGCGCTGATCAAGCCGATTGGGTTTGATATCCCTTTCAAAGCCGAACAGATTCATGGCATCTCCACCCGGCGCGCGCTGGAAGAAGGCAAGGAGTTGGCTGGGGTTGTAGAGCGCTTCATGG
>CANGUI010000244.1 GCA_947457025.1 Flammeovirgaceae bacterium
ACCCTTTTTGGATTTCCTATCCTCCACCACATACGCCAGCAGCAAACCTAAGCCACCGAAGATAAAGAGCATGGAGAAATAGCCGACTTCTTCCATATCGTAGGTTCGGTCGAGGGCATAGCCGATGAGTAAGCCCAGCCCGGCGCCTACGAGCAGAAATCCTGCGCGCAGAGGGCCGCTGGTGGAGCGCTCTTTTTTAAGAAAGAGGTCAGGGCTGAGTCCTTTATCAATGATGGCCATCCGTTCGATGTTTTCGTACTTGCGGACGTAGGCGATCATCACAAACGCACTGAGGGTGATGATGATCGGTAACATAATCACCAAAATCGGCATGATAACTGGTTCTTCGTTCATAATTGTGTTGTTTTGTTGCTTTGACGCGGGCGTGAGCGGCGCGGTTACACGCGGTGGATAAAATAGTTTTGCAACGCTGCCCGGCCTTGAAAATCCGGTGGCGTTGGTGGCAGGTTTTTGCGTGAGCGATAGGAGCGGATACCCCGCAGGGGCCACGCCGCGGGCGTGGCCCCGAGGAGTAGCAGCGGATAGCGCGACCCCGCGGTGGTGTGGGGGTGTTCTGCACCGGAACGGTGTAGCACACCCGCGTAGGGCCGCGGGGGCACGCCCAAAAAAAATTTCTGCCGGAATGCTGTAACTTGAACTCAATACCAAGCGTCCAAAGGCCGTGATTTCAGAAAAGCAGGAAACCGAATGGATTGACCGTGTGCTGGCGGGCGATACGCGCGCGTATGCAGAGTTGGTGGATGGGTATAAGCGGTTTGCGTTTACGATTGCGCTGAAGGTGGTGGAAAACCGGGCTGATGCGGAAGAGGTTGCGCAGGACAGTTTTATAAAAGCGTATCAGGGCCTGCGCCACTTTAACCGGCAGTCGCGCTTCAGTACGTGGTTATACCGCATTGTATTTAACACGGCGGTGAGTTTTAAGCGTACGCATAAGCGGGTTTTTTCCGGCATCGAGAAAGTGGAGGTGGCCGATGGATATTCCGTGCAGGGCCATTTGCAGGTGCAAGACCAGACCCGCTTCATCCAGCGGGCTTTGGACCACCTGAACGAGGCAGATCGGCTGGCCGTGCAGTTGTACTACATCAAAGAGTTTTCAGTAGAAGAGGTGGCCCAGCTGATGGGACAAAACGAGAACACGGTGAAGGTGCGCATCCACCGTGCGCGCCTCCGCCTGGGCAACGAATTGCAGCGCATATTAAAAGGGGAAGCTTTAACTTTATGAAGATGCACGAAACGGATTGGGATGAGCGCATGCAAAAATTTCTGGATGGCGAACTGGACGCGGCAGACGTGCGGGCGCTGCTCGAAGCTGCTCAACGCGATGTGGTGCTGGCGGCGAAGCTCAACGCAATGAAATCGGTACATCAATACCTGGGCAGGAGTGTGTTAGAAAGTCCTTCGGCCGGTTTTACACAGCGGATGATGGCCCGTTTAGAGCATTTGCCACATACGGTGCGCCACGCTCCCCGTAACGGGCTGCTGTTGCTAATGGGGGTGCTGGTGGCTTTTACGGTACTCATCCTGATACTCGGCCATGAAGCACTGCCCGGTGGCACCCTTCGAATGGATACATCCCGCTTGCCTCTACCCGATGTAAACATTCAACTCACCGTAAACCTGAAATGGGTTATCAACGGGCTAATTCTGGTGAATCTGGCGCTGGGCTTTCTCGTGCTTGACCGCACGGTGCTGAGGCCATTTTTTGAGCGGCGGGCCGGAGGCTCGGTTTATTAAGTAGTCCCGCCCAGAATCGAACTGGGATCAAAAGTTTAGGAAACTTCTATTCTATCCGTTGAACTACGGGACCAGGTGGGTGGCGTGGTTGCGGCTCAAATATAGGAGGTTGGTGGCAAAGAGACAGGCATAGGCGCACTGATTTCAGGCTAACCAGGCTGCCGATCCTCAATCTTTCTCCAGAAAGGGATAGCGATAGTCAGTCGGGGGTACGAGTGTTTCTTTGATCGACCGCATCGACACCCAGCGCATGAGGTTTACTTTTGCCCCCGCCTTGTCGTTTGTTCCTGATCCCCTCGCTCCGCCGAACGGCTGCTGCCCGACCACAGCACCGGTTGGCTTGTCGTTGATGTAGAAATTGCCGGCTGCATTTTCTAGTTTTTGGGTGGCCATTTCAATCGCGTATCGGTCGCGCGCAAATATCGACCCGGTGAGGGCGTAGGGGGATGTTTGATCTACCCGTTCCAGCGTCTGCTCGAAATTTTCACTGTGGTACACGTAAATAGTAACGACCGGGCCGAAGATTTCTTCGCACATGGTGAGCGAGGAAGGATCTTGGGTAAGGATAACCGTTGGTTCGATGAAATAGCCCCGGGATTTATCGTACCGCCCCCCGGCAATGATTTCGTTCATTGGGTTTTTGCGAGCCTGCTCAATATAGGATGTGATGGAGGTAAATGCTTTCTCGTCAATTACAGCATTGATGAAGTGGGTAAAGTCTTCGGGGCCGCCCATTTTCATGGAAGCCAGATCAGCGAGCAGCAGCGACTTTACTTCAGGCCACAGGTTTGAGGGAATATAGCAGCGGGATGCCGCAGAACACTTTTGCCCCTGGTACTCAAATGCGCCGCGCGCGATGGCCACAGCAACTTCTTTGGCATCGGCACTTTTGTGAGCTACGATGAAGTCTTTGCCACCGGTTTCGCCCACGATGCGTGGATAGCTTTTGTAGGTGGCAATGTTGTTGCCGATGGTTTTCCAGATTTGCTGAAAAACGCCGGTGCTTCCGGTAAAGTGAATACCCGCAAAGTCGGGGTGGTTAAATACGACTTCACCTGTATCGGCACCGGCTGTAAATACCAGGTTAATCACACCGTCTGGCAATCCGGCTTCGCGCAGGATTTCCATGAATACGTGGGCGGAATAGATCTGCGTGTGTGCGGGTTTCCAGACAACCGTATTGCCCATAAGTGCCATGCTGGTGGGCAGATTGCCCCCAATGGCGGTGAAGTTAAAGGGAGTAAGTGCGAAAGTAAACCCCTCCAGCGGCCGGTATTCCATCCGGTTCCAGATGCCGGGAGAAGACTGGGGCTGTTCAGTGTAGATCTCCGCCATGAAGCTCACATTGAAGCGCAGGAAGTCAATGAGTTCGCAGGCCGAGTCGATTTCGGCCTGGTACGCATTTTTCGATTGACCCAGCATGGTGGCCGCATTCATTTTAAATCGGTAGGGCCCCGCCAGCAGGTCGGCTGCCTTCAGAAAAATTGCAGCCCGATGCTCCCAGGCGAGGGTTGCCCATAATTCGCGGGCGGCAAGTGCCGCCTGAATGGCCTGCTCCACGTGGCCTTTGTCGCCCTCATGAAAGTAGCCGAGGATGTGTTGGTGGTCGTGCGGGGGCGACAGTTTTTTTGTTTTGCCACTGCGCACTTCGCTGCCACCGATAAACATCGGTACATCGATTTGACGGCTACGCGCGTCGGCCAACGCCTGCTGCAGGGCACGGCGTTCGCGGCTGCCAGGGGCGTATGATAACACGGGTTCGTTTTTGGGAGGGGGAACGTGGAAGAAGCCGGTGGCCATGGGCAAATATTTTTCGGTGCAAGTTAGGTAAATCCGGGGCCTATAGAAATGCGCGCAACTCGTTCAGTTCGCGAATTTCGTAGGTGCAAGCACTGCTGTGCGGCTGGCCCTGTGGGTTATAAAACACCTGATCGATACCAGACTGGCGTGCACCGGCAATGTCGGTGAGCAGGTTGTCGCCAATCATGATTGTTTCATCGGCCGTTGCGCCCAGGTGTTCAAGGGCGAGTGAAAAGATGCCCGGTTCCGGCTTTTTTGATTGTGCCCGCTCGGAGGTAATCACGGCGCGAAAAAAGGGCCGTAAGCCGGAGGCATCCACTTTCACTGTTTGGATTTCTTCGAAGCCATTGGTAACAATTACCAGCGGGTAGCGCTGGCAGAGGTAGTCTACTACTTCCCGCGCCTGCGGCAGGAGATTGCTTTTTTGGGGTGACTCGTGTACGTAATCCTCTGAAAAAACCAATGACAGCGGATGGTCATCAATACCGACTTCCCGGAATATCCGGTGAAAACGCTGGTCGCGAATCACTTCGCGGGGAATCATGCCCCGATCGAAATCCAGCCACAACTGGGTGTTGATGCGCACGAAGTGGTGGTGAAAGTGG
>CANGUI010000245.1 GCA_947457025.1 Flammeovirgaceae bacterium
CATGAAAATGCACGGGTACGGTGCCGTGAAAACGGGCTATGTGGGAAAAGTCATTCCCCGAGGTGAATACCATGACGGCCAGTGGATGGTGAACCACTACCAACGCGTAGCCGAAAAATTCGCCGCCAACCAGATTATACTCGATGCCCACGAACCCGTTCGGCCTACTGGCCTGCACCGCACCTACCCGAACTGGATGACAAGCGAAGCCGCACGCGGCAATGAGTTTAATGCGGGGAGCGGCGGCAATCCACCCGAGCACGAAACCATCCTGCCATTTACCCGCCTGATGGGTGGCCCGATGGATTACACCCCCGGCATCTTTCAGATCAAGTTAGACCATTACAAACCGGGAAGCCCCAACCAGGTACACACGACGCTCGCCAAACAACTTGCTCTTTATGTTACGATGTACAGTCCACTGCAAATGGTAGCCGATTTACCGGAAAACTACCGCGCACGGCCGGATGCTTTTCAGTTTATCAAAGATGTGGCAGTGGATTGGGACGATACGCAGATCATAGCAGCCGAGCCGGGCGACTACCTGGCAATTGCCCGCAAAGCAAAGGGAAAAGCAGATTGGTTTATTGGTGCGATAACCGATGAGGAAAAACGCGCGGTAACCATTCCTTTCGATTTTCTTGATGATAAAACCACATACACGGTGATCCTGTACGGCGATGGATGGAATGCCCACTGGCGGTATAATCCAATGTCCTACGAGATCAAAAAATTCCTTGTCACGAATCTTTCGATCGTCAAAGTTAACCTCGCTCCGGGAGGAGGCGCAGCGTTGCATGTAAAACCAGCCACGGCGGACGAAAGTAAAAAAGTGAGGCGATATAAGCCTGATTAGTAGCGGGAAACAAAAGGATACATTTTCTTACCTTCGATATATGAAAGTACCTATTGCGATTTTTCTGTTTACAATTTCATCCGCCATTAAGGCCCAACCCTTCGATGTCATCATCATCCAAGGTAAAATCATGGACGGAACCGGCAATAGCTGGTTCTACGGTGATATCGGGATCCGGGATGGTAAAATCATCGCCGTAGGAAACCTGAAAAGCGCGCAGACAAAAAAAACGCTTGATGCCTCCGGGTTGGTTGTAGCGCCCGGCTTCATTGATGTACACGCGCACATTGAAGGGAATGAGCTCAGTAACCCCACTGCCAACAATTTTGTCCACGATGGGGTAACAACAGTCGTAACCGGCAATTGTGGCAGCTCGAATCTGGAGATCGAAAAATATTTCCGGCGGCTGGACTCGATCCGGCTTTCCATAAATGTGGCCACGCTGGTCGGGCACAACACGGTGCGACGAGCCGCCATGGGTGATGCCAAACGTGAGCCGACTGCCGCGGAACTCCAACAAATGGAACAGTTGGTTCAAACAGGTATGGAAGCCGGTGCCGTTGGTTTTTCTACCGGACTGATTTATGTACCTGGTACGTATGCGAAAACTAACGAAATAGTTGCCCTGGCTAAAGTGGCGGCTGCGCGCGGTGGTGTATATGCTTCGCACATTCGGGACGAGGGAGACCGCGTTCACGAAGCAGTATCGGAAGCCATTCAGGTCGGACGCGAGGCCAATATCCCCGTAGAAATCTCACACTTCAAAGTAACCTATCGGAATAACTGGGGCCGATCACCCGAAACGCTGGCGCTGGTGGATCAGGCACGGCAACAGGGTTTAGATGTAACGATAGATCAATACCCCTACGTGGCCAGCAGCACCACGCTGGATACAACCGTGCCAACATGGGCCTTTGCCGGCGGACGTGATTCGCTTAAAGTGCGCCTGGCCAACCCCGCCATCCGCGAGCGCATCAAAAATGAAATGATGGCCGACCTCAGGCGTAAAAAACTAAAAAACTACAGTTTCGCCCAGGTGGCACGCTATGCACCCGACTCCACTTTGAATGGTAAGAATATTTCGCAGGTCAACCTGTTGCGCGGCCGCAAGCCCAAACCGCAGCAAGAAGCCGAAACAATTTTAGAACTGATCGAAGCTACTAACCGTACCCAGATGGTGTACTTCAGTATGGACGAGCAAGACCTGGTGCGCATCTTGAAATACCCGCATAACATGATTGCCTCCGATGCCGGCATCGTAACATTTGGCTCTGGCGTTCCCCATCCGCGTGCATATGGAACAAATGCCCGAGTATTGGGCCGCTATGTACGCGAGCAACAAGTACTCAGCCTGGAAGAAGCCATCCGCCGGATGACGTCTCTACCTGCTCAAAAGTTTAACCTGAGGAACCGCGGATTACTACGCGAAGGTTTTGCCGCTGATATTGTCATTTTTGATCCACGGCAAGTGGCCGATGCGGCAGACTATGCTACCCCTCACGCCTATTCGAAGGGCTTCCGATATGTGTTGGTAAATGGCCAGGCGATCATCGACAACCATCAACATACCGGTGCACGCAGCGGGCAGGTGGTGCGGCGGCTGAACGGTCTTTAACCTGAAAGAAAAAATGGAAGCAACTTCGGATCGAGATACACGCTCCGACCACCCGATTGTGGGCGTGTGCGGCGCTACAACAAGGTAGCGCTCTTTGGCTACACCATCTGAAAAAGGCAAGACAGGTTAAACTACCGTACCTTGGAGTTTGCTTGTGCTGTGTTAAGCTCACCATCTGCTGCCTTGGTATAAGCATACGCCGGGAAGCCACTTCGCTTGGTAACCAATCGATCAACAAGACAAAATCAAATGAAAGTAAAGGATGAATTCCTGCACCGTACCCAGTGTTCGTAAGACTCAGCCTGAGACGATCCCGACTGAGGACCTTTTGGATTCCTGCTGACCGGTTGTGGAGGTATCAGAAAAAAGGCCCCCCGTATCCGGAGGGCCAATCCCAAACCAACCAAGCAATTATTCTAAACTTCAGATGTCTCCCCGAACTTCAACTTCCTGCGAAACACCATTGATCGTGATCGTCACTTTCCGATCACACTCGCCACTGCCGTAGTCGATGGTGATCTTTTTCCCGTCAACCGTGAGTTCTTTTGTTCCTTCCACGGCCATGAAAATCCGGGCACTGATGGCACATTCACGCTTGTATACCAGCGGCTTCGTGATCGTCATGCTAAACGTTTTTTTATCGCGGTTAGTGCCGTCTGCGTTGCCAGTTACTTCCCAGGAATCAGTCATCGGGTTGGCTGTGCGATTCCATTTGCGGGTACGTTCGGAGTTACGCGTTGCCGTGGTTCCATCTGGCCACGTGGCCTTGCCATTCGTCAGTTTGATTGTAAACTGAGGTGCGCTGTCGGTACTGGTAGACGCATTTGTCACCGTGCGGGTTCCCTCGATATTCACATTATTCAGACTATAGTTCTCGAAACTGGTTGTCACCGTGGAGCCAGGCGAAAATCTGCGGCCTTTATACTCCACTTTAATTTTCCCTTTGCGAGTATTGCCTTTGGCGTCTGCACAGCCGGAGGTACCAAAATCAATGGTAATGTAGCCGTGGGGAACTTGCGGCGTGTTATCACTGGCAAGTTCGAGCGTTGTGGTAGCACATGAGAAACGGTTGTCCAGGCGATCTTTCGGAATACCGCGTCCGTTATCCTCGCGCGCGCCGGTGAGCGGAGCCGTATCAGCGATCAAGGCCATACTGGCCATATCATCGGCGTCTTCATAAAAGCCGTCAATCTGTGCTTCATTTTGCACATTTTTCGAATCGCTGGATGTAAGGTCCAGGCGGTCTTCGCAAGAAACCATAAACAGAACAGCCGTCAGTACACTGGCCGACCCCAATTTCATGATCAAACCCTTTTTCATAGTTATTTTTGTTTTCGTGAATTTGTAGCTTTGACTTCGCGCATGCAAACAAGTTTAAAATACTGTCGATTTTTTTCCGGGCTAAGGGTAAATACCCGTGTCACAATTACTTTTTTTTTATACATCGTGCTGATTTTCAATACGTTTGCGCAGGTCAGGATTGCCAAATTAAAATATGGTGGCGGCGGTGATTGGTATGCCAATAAAACAGCGTTGCCCAACCTGATTGCCTTTTGCAACCGCGAACTTCATACACGGTTGGAGCCTGAGGAAGACGTGGTGGAAGCCGGCAGCCCGGACCTTTTTTTGTATCCGTTTATCTACATGACCGGCCACGGCAATGTAGTTTTTTCAGACTCCGAA
>CANGUI010000246.1 GCA_947457025.1 Flammeovirgaceae bacterium
ATGTGTTGTTTTTTTCGGAGAGAGTCAGCTGACAGCGATAGGGAATCATTTGCGGTGAGCTTCTGGTTTTCGTTTTGCTTGCGCAGGCTGTCGGCCACAACCGGCGGGCCATCTAATTTGAAGATTACTTTCGTGTAGGATTTATAGGCGTATGTTTCAAGCCGGTCAGGCCGGTGGGAATCTTTGGCGTTGGTGGCCTTGCGGATGATGCGCCAGGCGGGGTTGGCATTCGCGCGGATGACCACTTCACCCAGTTGTTGGGCGGCAGGCTGCAGCCGGATGGTGGTCATTACCCGAAGGTGTGAGACGGGAACAGCGCGTGTTTGGTAGCCCACATGGCTGATCAAGATTTTTCCCGCGTAGTCGCGCGCAAGGGTCAGGTGAAAGCGGCCATCGATATCGGTGGTGGTGCCGCTGCGCCGGTCGCCAAGCGCCAACGTAGCAAAGGCAAGCGGTTCGCTTGTTACACTGTCGATAACGGTGCCACGCAAAGCTTGGCCGCGGGCAACCATGAGGCCGGCCGAGAGTATACCCGCAACTAAAAGGACCAAATACCGCATCCCCAAATCACGTTATTTTATTGTATGCATTTTTTTCTGGCACAACTACCCGCTATGAGTAGCACCATGCGTGTGATTATTTCATCGGGTAACCTTTTTTTTTGGTTCAGGTACAACCGCGAAATGAGGTGGGCAAAAAAAAACGCATCGGGTGGGTTTTTTGGGGTAGATGTGCGCTTAGGTCAACATGCCGCCGTCCACCTGCAATACCTGGCCGGAGATGTAAGTGGACATATCGGAGCCGAGGAATACGCAGGCGTCGGCCACGTCTTCCGGGCGCCCCCCGCGCTTGAGGGGGATGGCTTCGCGCCAGCTTTGTACGGTTTTTTCATCCAGCTTGGCCGTCATCTCCGTTTCGATGAAACCGGGGGCAATTGCGTTGCTGCGAATGCCGCGCGAGCCCAACTCGAGGGCCACGGATTTGGTAAACCCGATGATGCCGGCTTTGGAGGCGGCGTAGTTGGCCTGCCCGGCATTTCCTTTGATGCCTACCACGGATGTCATGTTGATGATGGACCCGCTCTTTTGTTTCATCATCGGCCGGGTGGCGGCTTTCACGGTATTGAAGCACGACTTCAGGTTTACATTCATGACTTTGTCCCACGCCTCTTCATTCATGCGCAGCAGCAGGTTATCCATTGTGATGCCGGCATTATTTACCAGGATGTCGAGTGAGCCAAATTCGGCCACCACATCGTTGATAAGTTTTTCCGCCTGGGCAAAGTCGGAGGCATCGGAGCGATAGCCTTTTGCCCGGATGCCGAATGCTTTCAATTCATTTTCGAGGGCAACGCCCTGTTCTACACTGCTGAGATAGGTGAAGGCTACCTGGGCGCCTTCCTGCGCAAAACGCAAGGCAATGGCACGGCCGATTCCTTTGGAGGCTCCGGTGACCAGCGCCGTTTTTCCTGTTAACAGATTCATGATGTGCGATAATTTTATCCGAAAGCCCAAAATTAATGTTTAATTAGCACACCATGCAGTGGCCCCCGTCGCGTGAATTTTGGCTGAAGATTGTGATCCTGCTCATGACCCTGCTGGCGATCGGGGCAGAGGTATATGCCCGCTGGTGTGGTTTTATGCTCACGTCCGACTCGCTGCAGTATCTGTCGGCCGCGCGGAGTTTCCGCGCAGCTGGTGTTTTTCTCAGCCCAGATGGCTCACATTATGCATACTGGCCTCCCCTCTACCCGCTACTGATCAACCTGTTCAACGACCCCGTTCAGTCACTCATCGCAATCAACATCGCCTGCAAACTTGCGATAGGCTGGCTGGTCTACCTGCTCGGCCGCCGGTATCTCTCGCGAACAGCTACGCGGGTGGCCTTTGCCGCCGGCGTTTTGTTCGGGTTGCACCTGCTGCTCATTTCGGTTTTTGTATGGTCGGAGTTGGTGTTTGTTTCCTTAGCACTGGCCCTGTTGTACCGGCTCACGTGCTGCCCGGATCGGTTGTTCTCCGGAGCGCCGCTCGTGCTGGGTTTTTTGTTGTGCCTCCAGCGCAATGCGGGCGTATTTTGGATCGCAGGTATTTGCAGCAGTTGGCTGTTGGGTCGGGGCTGGAGTCTGCGAAATGTTGCTGAGGCCGGCGTATTCTTTCTTCTGAGTACGAGCGGCATGTGGGCATGGAATGCAGGCAACACGTGGTTGATTGATGCGGATTTTGCTTTTTATGATCAGCCCTTCCTTTCCGCGCTGGGAGGGAACAGCCGGATTGCCGGCAGCAGCCTGGCAGCGGCCTTTGTACCCGCCTCGAATCACATTTTCTGGGCTGTTATCTTTTGGATCTTCATGGCAGCAGGGGCGTGGACCGCATGGAAATTCAGATCGTCAAACTTAGTGGCGCCGGTTGTTCTGGCACTGGTTTATTGTGCCGGCTTTGTGTTGATGGGGCCGCTGGATGTCTATGAAGCTGACCGGTATTTTTGTGTGGTGCCGATGGTTGTATATCTGCCGCTGCTGCGCGCGTTGGAGTGGCTCTGCGGGCGATTTGCGATTGCGAGCCGCGTGTTGGTGGTGGTGCTGCTGGTTTGTTCCGTCTATCCGCTGGTGCGCATGGGCCGCAATGCGCAGCGGTGGCATGAGCGCAGCTGTGCGGTTCCCCCCACACCTGAGACGCTGATGCAGCCGCAGATAAACTAGCCCGTACCAGTGCCGTGGAGGGCGGAGTTTTGCGCATGTTTCTGTGAATGAACTGCTGCCTTATCAACCTTTTCCAAACAACCAATTTGCGTTAACTTGCCGCCCGGAAAAGAAGATTGCGCACTTAAAATCAGCAGCACATGAATTATGATGTAATCGTCATCGGGTCGGGCCCCGGGGGGTATGTGGCCGCCATACGGGCTTCCCAGTTGGGCCTGAAAACAGCCGTAGTAGAAAAGGCCGAACTGGGGGGCGTTTGCCTCAACTGGGGCTGTATCCCGACAAAGGCGCTCTTAAAAAGCGCCAACGTTTTTGAATATGTTAAGCATGCAGCCGACTACGGCATTCAGTTGAAGGATGCGTCAGCGGATTTCAACGCCATGGTAAAGCGCAGCCGTGAAGTAGCCGCCGGAATGAGTAAAGGCGTGCAGTTTCTGTTGAAGAAAAATAAGATCGATCAGTTGGCTGGCCATGGGATGCTGAAAAAAGGGGGCAAGGTGGAAGTCACCGATGCGTCCGGCAAGAAAACGGAGTATGCGGCCAAGCACATCATCCTCGCAACGGGCAGCCGCTCGCGCGAACTGCCGAGCATGAAACCGGATGGAAAAAAAATCATCGGCTACCGCGAAGCCATGGTGCTTGAGCAACAACCCAAAAAATTATTGGTGGTAGGCTCCGGGGCGATTGGGGTGGAGTTTGCCTATTTCTACAACGCCATCGGTACCGAGGTAACGATTGTCGAGTTCCTGCCGCGCATTGTTCCGGTGGAGGATGAGGAAGTGTCAAAACAACTGGAAAAGAGTTTTAAAAAGTCGGGGATCACGATTTATACGGGTTCCGAGGTAACGAAAGTTGATACGAGCGGCAAGGGGTGCGTGGCAACAGTGAAGACCCCCACCGGCGAAATCAAACTGGAGGCAGATATTGTTCTGTCGGCCGTGGGCGTGGCTACCAATCTGGAAAATCTCGGACTTGAGGAAGTGGGTGTGAAGCATGAAAAAGGCAAGGTGCTGGTAGATGATTTCTACAAAACCAATGTGCCGGGTGTCTATGCAATCGGAGACATCGTCAAGGGCCCCGCACTTGCACACGTGGCCTCGGCAGAAGGCATCATCTGCGTGGAAAAAATTGCCGGCCATCACCCCGAGCCGCTGAACTACAACAATGTACCGGGCTGTACCTACTGCTCGCCCGAGATCGCCTCCGTGGGCTATACGGAAGAGGCCGCGAAGAAAGCCGGTTACCAGATTAAAGTGGGCAAGTTTCCGTTTACGGCCTCGGGCAAGGCAAAGGCGGCGGGCGCATCCGATGGATTTGTGAAGGTGATTTTTGATGCGAAGTACGGTGAGTGGCTGGGTGCCCACATGATTGGCGCGAATGTTACCGAAATGATTGCCGAAGTGGTGGCAGCCCGCAAGCTCGAAACCACGGGCCACGAGAGCATCAA
>CANGUI010000247.1 GCA_947457025.1 Flammeovirgaceae bacterium
GATTGCCGGCGATATACATCTATTTTAACAACCGCATGCTTGGCAGCACTTACAGCGTTGACTATCGTTTGCGAAAAATGATCCATCACGAACGCGTATCGAATGCCGTGCCAATATCAGTTGGCTGCTTTTTTGGCGCCTACTGCTGCCGTTTTTTCTTGTTACAGAAAAAAAATTGTAAATTTTCATGGTAATTGTATCCACTAATCTGAAATGGCCAAGCTAAAGAACATCATCAAGCAACTTTCTGAAAAGGATTTTAAGACCATCCACGACTCACTTGTCGAAAATAATGCTGAAAAATCTGCCTATCTGCTCCGGGCGCTGCGTGAACGACAGTTGTCCGACGAAAAAATCATGGTAGAACTGGAATTGAATTCGAATGCGTATTACACCATGCGCTCCCGGATTAACCAGAAGATTGAGGAGTACCTGGTCGAGCAAATGGAAAGCCCCAGAACCGACCTGTTGAGAAAGGTGGCAAACCTTACAGAAGTACTGTTTACAACAAAAAGAACACTTTCCATAGCCACGCTCAAAAAGCTGGAAAAAGAACTGCAGGATTATGACCTGGCCAGTGAACTAACGATCGTTTATAAGGGATTAAAAAAACTTCACGTCAATTCCCCTGAGTACTTCGGGTATTCCCAACTGTACAATCGACATGTAGCCTACATGTTGGCTGTTGATAAGGCAGAAGATCTACTGGCTGATTACTTCCGGAAATTTGGCAGCTATTTTCTCAACGGCGATGATGTGGAAAAACTTGGTTTGCAATTGCTGACCAAGGAAATGCAAAATGTGGCGCGGTTATATGAATCACACCGCTTGTATGTTTACATGAGTTGCATGCTGGTATTCCACCGTCTCTTCGTTGACCAGGAAGATGATCTGAAAGAGGGTGAATCCCTAGAAGACATCTTTCAACACGTGCAAAAGATTTTCGATACGTATCAACTCGACCCATTATACTACCATATCAATCTCGTTTTTGAGTTTCTCAAGTTGGAGTACTACAATCACTATAGGGTGTACAAGCAGGCCGAGAGGTATTTCGAAGAAGTGAATGATGCCGCGTCAAATCTGCTGGTCAACTATCCCTATTACACATTCCCCGCCCGGTTTCTGATTTCGAAACTCGAACGGCAAATCCGTCTCGGCACCGAAGCCGAATTGTTTGATGAAAATGAAACGCTCTTTTTGGATTACGAACCTGATCAACATGACACACCGCGCAACTATGTCTATTTGGTGTACCGAGCCTTATCATGTTACTACGCCGGTAAAAATGATGAAGCTGTCCGACTCATCAATTCTTTTTTAAACGAAACGAGCCTGAAAAAATTTCCGTTTGCGCTATTGGAAATGAAAACGATGCTTGCGCTGCTCTATTGTCTGCAGCAGGATTTCGAATTATACACCCAATTGTGTAACAGCATTCAGCGGCAAATCCGGATGCTGGGAAAGGATGAATGCGAGAACATCATTCTATTTTTGAAAATCCTCAAGACAGCAACAAGTGACGCCAAAAAGGAAAAAGTCAGAAAGATCAACAGCCTGATTCCAAAATTAAAAGCCGTTCAAGTACGGTATTTCTCGCCCGTTTCACTGATTAAACTGGATAAAAAACTTGTAGATAAACTCGCTCGCCTGGAGGTGTAAGTTCATATCTCCAGGCTGATAATGCTTTCGTGCGCAAGCGGTTTGTTGAGGTACTGCCTCACAGCCGTATATTTCTTCGATCGGCTTGAATCCTCGGGATTTATTGACGATGTAAGCATCACAATTTTACATTTTTTTCGCAGTTTGGCACTCAGTTTTTCAAACTCATCCAGAAACTGAAAGCCGTCCATAAGCGGCATGTCAATGTCGAGAAAAACCACGTCGGGCAGGATCTTGTCGGCTCCCTCCAGTTTTTCCACGTTCCGTAGAAACTCCAAAGCGCTTTTACCACCGGTATGGGTGTAAATAACGTCTGCAACTGATGCCGCCTCGATCATTTTCTGATTGATCAGGTTATCGATTTCGCTATCATCAATCAACATCACCGTACCTAACTTTCGTGCCGCCATCGCTGATAAAGGGTTATCCGGATTCTAAAATAGAAATTGCCTGATGAATTTGCAAACGCTTCAAAGATCGAACGTAATTCCCTGTGCCAGCGGGAGATGTTGCCCGTAGTTGATGGTGTTGGTTTGCCTGCGCATATAAGCTTTCCATGCATCCGATCCGGATTCGCGGCCGCCTCCGGTTTCCTTTTCACCGCCGAAGGCACCTCCGATTTCGGCGCCGCTGGTGCCGATATTAACGTTGGCGATACCGCAATCAGAGCCTGCGGCTGATAAAAACAGCTCCATCTCCTGCATATCGGTCGTCATCAGGGAAGATGAAAGCCCTTGCCGCACGCCATTCTGAAGTGCAATGGCCTTTTCGAGAGTCGTATACTTCATCAGGTAGAGAATCGGGGCAAAAGTTTCGTGTTGCACAATCGGCCAACCATTTTCAACCTCCGCAACGGCGGGGTGAACATAACAACCCGACTCGTACCCCTCGCCCGAGAGCACCCCACCCGCCAGCAAAAAACGACCACCGGAAAGCCGCACCTGCTCGAGGGCGGCTAAGTATGCCCGTACTGCAGCCAGATCGATGAGCGGCCCCATATGATTGCGCTGATCGAGGGGATTACCAATGCGGATTTGCGCATAGGCTTTTGTCAGCCGTCGGGTAAACTCCGGGTATACCTGCTCCTGAACAATGAGTCTGCGTGTGGTGGTGCAACGCTGACCGGCTGTTCCCACTGCACCGAAAAGCGCCGCACGTATTGCCAGCTCGAGATTTGCTTTGTCGGACACTATAATGGCATTATTGCCCCCCAACTCCAGCAAGGCACGGCCGAGACGGTTACTTACTACATTGCCGACCGCCTGGCCCATGCGCGTAGAACCTGTGGCCGACACCAGGGGCACGGCATCACTCGCCGCCAGCCATTGCCCAACCTCCGCTCCACCGTTGATCAGACAACTGACACCCTCCGGCACGTCATTTCGCTTAAACACCTCCGCAATAATTCTTTGGCACGCCACACTGCAAAGAGGAGTTTTCTCAGAGGGTTTCCAGATACAGGTGTCGCCGCACACCCAAGCAATCATAGCATTCCATGACCAGACAGCCACCGGAAAGTTGAAAGCCGAAATAATACCCACGACACCCAGCGGATGATATTGTTCAAACATCCGGTGCTGGGGTCTCTCCGAATGCATCGTAACACCATGCAACTGGCGGGATAGCCCCACCGCAAAGTCACAGATGTCGATCATTTCCTGAACTTCGCCAAGACCCTCCTGATACGACTTTCCCATTTCGTACGACACCAATTTGCCCAGGGGTTCCTTAAACGCGCGTAGCTCGTCCCCAATCTGTCGGACAACCTCACCCCGCCGCGGGGCAGGTACGCTGCGCCAGTGCAGGAATGCGGCCTGCGCCCGCCGAATAATTTCTTCGAATGCAGCCCGGTCGGTGACTTGCACGGTGCCGATCAAACTTCCATCTACCGGTGAATGCGATGCCAGTTGTCCCCCAGAAGTGGTTATCCAGTCTTGCCCTGAAGATACACCGGAATTAGATGAACCAATACGTAATTGCTGCCAGGCATCAACCAGACCAAAGGACGTCATACTCATACAGTTTGGATAACAAAGCTACAAAAAAGCAGGCCGCATTCTACCAATCAAGACCTACTACAAGGCGATCGCCTGACGGTTGAAAACCCTCTACCAGGATCGCACCCCGCTTGATCGCCAATACCCGGTTCACATCCCTCACGTTGTCGATGGGAACTTTGTCGACAAATGTGAGAATAACACCAGCTTCTAAGTCTTTGATTTTCCAGGGACCATCTCCAACGGAAACAATCCGCACGCCGCCATCCAACTGTCGCGAAGTCAGTTCGCGGTAGTTTAAGTCCTCGAACCGGGCACCTTTGATATCATACGCAACAGGCGGCAATACCGGAGATTCGCTGCCGTCAAAATTCCTCAACGTTGCCGCCACTCTCTTTTCAGCACCCGCCCGGCGGTACGTTACATTCACCGGGTAACCGGGCCGACGGCGCGCCACCCATTCCTGTAA
>CANGUI010000248.1 GCA_947457025.1 Flammeovirgaceae bacterium
ATACCATGTCATCCATTTTTACTACGGGTGGCATCCGCGGCAAACGTACGCACGCCAGTTGGTTTCAACCGCGCAGTTTTAATATGGGTATCCATCGCCGTGTATTTGAAAAGACGGGCGGTTTTCAATTTGACCGTTATGCAGAAGATATTGAATTCAGTATTCGCATCCGCGATGCGGGCTTCAAGGTTGGATTGATAGAGGAAGCATTTGTCTACCATCAGCGGCGGGAAAATCTTATCCAGTTTTGGCGACAGGTTGTTCAGTTTGGCCGTGGTCGTGTTAGGGTAGGTAGAAAGTATCCACAAGAATTGAAATGGGTACATGCTTTCCCTTCGTTTTTTCTGCTGGGTGTGGCGGCCCTGCCGGTTCTACTCTTGTTTTTTCCGCGAACGGGCCTTGTGGCGCTTACCTCACTCGTGCTTTTCTGGATGTTGTTGTTTTTCGATTGTCTCCGGTCTACCCGCTCCGGTTTGGTTGCCATACTGGCCGTTGCAGCCGGCCTTGTACAACTAACCGGTTATGGCTATGGCTTTTTGAGTGCACTGGTTGCCCGGAAGAACCTGGGTGGCAGCTAACACGCTGCGGCCATTACACTCGGGGGGATATACGCTCAGTTTGATCGCACGCTTTTACTAATCTGCGTCTGATTGTCCGACGGAGTGCAATTTTAGAAAGACGATGTGCTTAGTCTTTCAATTGGGCGCGGCTGATTTTCGGGAGTTAGCACCGGTGTTCAGTGGCCAGGAGTGGGGTCAGTGGTCGTGCTGGTGGGGATGATCTTTCGCGCCGGGAAATTGAAAAAATTGGTTGTTCACATTATCCCGTAATTGTCATGAGGAAAAAATTCTAATGGCGGCCATTCGAAAAATACAGGTTTAAAATACTGATAATCAACATACTAAAGTGTAGTAAACAGACCAAAATATGGAGGAATTTCTTATCGCATTCATATTGTTGAAATTTGCTTGAAACTCAGTGAAAAACAATTCAAGTATACCTCGGTAGTAGATTCCAATGACAATTCCGGGATTATACCCATTTCTCAGATTCGATTTTTTCAACGAACATAAGGTAGAAATGCTTACAGAATCAGTGTTGGCTGGGGGCAGGACGCGGATTACAAAGTTGCTAAAGGTAGTAATCGGACGTTAGGTGGCTGGCCGTTGAATGTGGCTTACGTGATTTCTATTGCGGCCGCACAGCGATTCCCAACTCGACTAACTGCTCCGCGGCAATAGTAGACGGGGTGTCGATCATCATGTCGCGACCAGCATTGTTTTTCGGGAATGCAATGAAGTCGCGAATGGAATCGGACCCACCGAACAAAGCACAGAGGCGGTCGAACCCAAAGGCAATTCCGCCATGCGGAGGCGCGCCGAATTCAAAAGCTTCCAGCAGGAAGCCAAACTGTCTTTTTGCTTCTTCTTCGGTAAAGCCGAGTTTGCTGAACATGAGTTGCTGCGTGGCCCGGTCGTGAATCCGGATGGAACCGCCACCCACTTCAGTTCCATTGATCACCAGATCATACGCGTTTGCACGCACTTGCCCTGGTTGAGAATCCAGCAGCGGAATATCCTCTGGCTTGGGTGAGGTGAAGGGATGGTGCATCGCATGGTAGCGGTGGGTTTCTTCGTGCCACTCCAGCAACGGAAAATCCAATACCCACAGAACGGAGAATGTATTTTTGTCGCGCAACCCGAGCCGGGTCCCCAGGGTCAGTCGCAATTCACCTAATGCTTTCCGGGTTTTGTCGCGTTCGCCGGAAAGCACCAGCATCAAGTCTCCGGGCTGGGCCTTCATCGTGTTGGCCCATTTCTGCAGCTCATCTGCCGGGAAGAATTTATCTACACTGGATTTGAACGTGCCGTCAGATTTATACTGTACGTAAACCAGACCCCGGGCACCAATTTGCGGACGTTTCACAAAATCGGTTAATTCATCCAGTTGCCTGCGGGTGTACTCGGCAGCGCCATGGGCACAAATACCCACAATTAACTCGGACTGATCAAATACCGGAAATCCCTTGCCTTTCGCGAGGTCGGTCAGTTCCACAAACTTCATCTCGAACCGCGTATCGGGTTTATCCGATCCATAATTCTTCATCGCCTCGGCATATTGCATGCGTGGAACCGCAGGCAGATCAATTCCCTTGACTGTTTTGAACAGGTGCCGGATTAAACCCTCGAATGTCAGTAAAATATCCTCCTGCTCAATGAAGGCCATTTCGCAGTCGATTTGCGTGAATTCAGGCTGTCGATCTGCTCGTAGATCTTCATCGCGGAAGCATTTTACAATCTGATAGTAGCGGTCGAAACCGGAAACCATCAGCAACTGCTTAAACGTTTGTGGCGACTGCGGCAAGGCGTAGAACTCGCCATGGTGAATGCGCGAGGGCACCACAAAATCGCGTGCTCCCTCCGGTGTCGACTTTATTAGAACCGGTGTTTCCACTTCCACGAAACGCTGCCCATCGAGATAGGCGCGGGTTTGTTGGGCCATGCGGTGACGCAGCAGCAAACTTTCCCGGACGGGAGCCCGGCGCAGGTCCAGGTAGCGGTATTTCATACGTAGATCATCGCCGCCGTCTGTATCATCTTCGATGGTGAACGGGGGTGTCTTGGAGGTATTCAGCACGCGCATGTGCGTGGCCCGGATCTCCACATCGCCGGTGGCGAGTTTGTCGTTCCGGGATAATCGTTCGGTAACGGTACCACCAACTTGCAGGACAAACTCACGGCCAAGGGTGCGGGCCTGCATCAACAGGGCTGCGTCACTTTTTCCTTCTTCCAGAATGACCTGCGTGATACCATAGCGGTCGCGCAAGTCGATCCATACAATGGAGCCCTTATCGCGTACCCGCTGCACCCAGCCAGCCAATGTGGCGGTGGTGCCAACATGGGTAAGGCGTAATTCACCGCACGTATGAGTTCGAAGCATGGTTTTTGATTAATTTTGGCGGCTGCAAATTTAAACGCGTTTTCATGAATTCCACCAGCGCGAAATTCTTTATTCTATCCGTCATCGTACTGGTGTTGGCGGGGTTTGTGCCACATCGGTTGGTAAAAACCCGCATCACTCCGGAGATTTCGGTAAACTTGCCGACCGATCTGATGCCCATGAGCCCCGAAGATATTGCGCAGCGGTATCCGTCTGCACGGGCGCCGCTTGGGGCCTACACCAATGAGCTGCGCGTTGTAGATTTCAGTGTGAACCAGTCGGCAACGCAGTGGCAGGAAAATGATGTTCCGCTCGCTGCCGATTTTTTCAAGGCAGGTATCGCCAATCTTTATGATCGGGTTGATTTTCTGAATCATGGCATCCGCCAGATTAACCAGAAGGAATTTATTTTCTTCGAGTTTAACTCGCGGATGAATGGCGATAAGCGGGCCCTGGGAAATGCAGAACCGATCCTGAAGTATCACTACGTGGCTTATCTGGTGCAGCCCAACCGGACGCTTGTCTTCACGTTCACCTGCCCGCGGGAATTGCAAGCCGAATGGCAGCCAACGGTGCATGAGGTTTTTTCCACCTTACGGGTGCGTTAGCTGTGGAGAAAGACCACGCCCGTTATATGCGCGAGGCGCTCAAAGAAGCCCACCGGGCGGACAGCAAAGGTGAGGTACCGGTGGGGGCGGTTGTTGTGTGTGCCGACAGAATCATTGCCCGTGCCCATAATCAAACAGAGCAACTTACCGACGCCACTGCGCACGCCGAAATGTTGGCCGTGACAATGGCGGCCAACTTCCTTGGCTCCAAGTACCTCACCGACTGTACCTTATACGTTACCCTCGAGCCTTGCGTGATGTGTGCGGGCGCACTTTATTGGGCGCAGTTGCAGGGGTTGGTGTACGGGGCCAGCGATCCCCAGCGTGGGTATTCGCGCCTCGCAACCCCGGTTTTGCATCCCCGAACGGCACTTTCTTTCGGAATTTATCAGGAAGAATGCAGTAAATTGGTGCTCGATTTCTTTACCCGAATCAGAAACAAGTAAATATGGCAATGGACATGAAAGGCCGGATCGTGCAATCGTTAGGCATGCAGACCGGCACCAGCAAGAAAGGCACGTGGCGCAAGCAGGATTTTATCCTCGAAACCCAGGCA
>CANGUI010000249.1 GCA_947457025.1 Flammeovirgaceae bacterium
AAAGTTGGGGCGACATGGCACTGGAACCCAAAATCCGCAGCATGGAGCTCCTCGGCGAACTGGCCACCAAACGGGTTCAGGGAATGGTGGTACGCCTCACGCTGGACACCCTCGACCATGATCGGATCGAAGAACTCGATACACTCTTTAAAAAACACAGCGGCACCTGCCCCGTACGCTTCTTCGTGCGGGATGAAAGCGGGCCGCTCGAAGTAGAATTACTGGCCCGCCAGGTACAAGTTAAGCCCACCAACGACCTGGTTCAGCGGCTGCGGCTGCTCGCTGAGGTGGGCATACGTACCGAAAAAGGGGATGTTCGCTGGCTCACCGGTGCCGCCCTCCGCCCTGAGACGCGACCTGCCGATGTTGGAACAATTTCGTCTACCTTTGTGTTGGAAACTGCAGAAGCTGATTAGTATAATTTTAAACAAGCTAACTGAACATGGGAAAAACACTGGTACTCACCGATTCAACCTTCGAACAAACAATCAACAGCGACAAGCCCGTGCTGGTCGATTTCTGGGCCGAGTGGTGTGGCCCCTGCCGGATGATCGGTCCGGTGGTAGAAGAACTGGCCACCGACTATGAGGGCAAAGCCATTGTAGCGAAGTTAAACGTTGACGAAAACCCGGAAACCACTGCGCGCTTTGGCGTCCGCTCCATCCCTACCCTGCTCGTATTCAAAAATGGCCAGGTTGTGGACAAACAGGTCGGAGCCGTTCCCAAATCTGTGCTTGCCTCCAAGTTACAGGCACAAGTGGTGTAAACGTCAGTAATAACCCATACAGCCCCCTCGCCTACCCGAGGGGTTTTTTACTTTCGGGCGTGCCCACGCCTTGCCTGCAGCCGGCGTGGTCGCGTTTTCCGCTGCAAGTCCGCGCCGCCCCCAGGGCTGCCCCTGGCGGGCTTTCCGCTTCAACCGCTCACGCAAGAGCCACCCCTAAAAACGTTTGTTTGCTTTACAGCCTGAAATCCCAAAAAAAAGAATTTCAGTACTTTTCACACCGGAAAAATAGTGGTAAAGGGGGGCCGGATAGGTTTGTTTTGTTTCCTTCAGACGGAGGATGCGGGTTACTCAAAAAACCAATGTCCGACGTATCGATTGTTTACGGGAATAATCAACGTGCATGTCCGACCTACCAATCAGAAAGGCAACAGGTTACACCAGCTGCCGCAATAGAACAGACCTAACCGGAGATAGCCTACAAACCCCAAACGAAACGAACGCCAACCTCACCGAAAGCGATATGAGTAAAAAAAACCTTACCCCCAATCAGCGCGATGCTTTTGGTGCTGCCTTGAAGAACCGATTCGATGCCCACCCGAATCGCCATCCGAATCTCAGTTGGGAGGTGGTATGGGTACGGTTGGAGCGCCAGCCCGACAAACTCCGGGCACTTCACCAAATGGAGCTAACCGGCGGCGAACCGGATGTAGTGTCCCAAGATCCCAAGACCGGAATCTGTACGTTCTATGATTGCGCACCCGAAAGCCCAACTGGTCGTAGAAGCCTTTGTTACGACCCCGCAGCACTGGCATCCCGAAAGGAAAACAAACCCCGACATAGTGCACTGGGTCTGGCGGCCGACATCGGCATCGAAATGCTAACCGAACAGGAATACCACGCGCTCCAGCAATTTGGTCCGTTTGATCAAAAAACATCCAGCTGGCTGAAAACTCCCGAAGATGTCCGGACACGGGGTGGCGCGCTGTTTGGTGACTTCCGCTACGGCCGCGTCTTCACCTATCACAATGGGGCAACCTCGTACTACGCGGTTCGGGGCTTTCGCGGCAAATTGCTGGTGTAGGTAACTACGCCAGTCAGCAGCAGGAACGTGCAATCTGTTTCACGGTTGCCTACATCAAAACTGAATATCCAGATGCAGACCAACCGGGCAGTGATCGGACCCATGGTACTGATCGAGGATCTCTGCCTTGCGCACCAGCGGCGTCAATTTCTCGCTCACCAGAAAATAATCGATGCGCCAGCCCACGTTCTTGGCACGGCCGTTGGTAAAATAATTCCAGTAGGTATAGGCGACCTTTGTGGGATGAAGGGCACGAAATGTGTCGGTGAAGCCGGCATCCAGCAGGCGCTGAAAGCCATCAATCTCACGCTGCGTGTAGCCGGCTGAAACATTATAGTTCTCTTTGGCCCGCGCAATATCGATTTCGCGGTGGGCCACGTTCAGATCGCCGCATACAATTACCGGTTTGCGTCGTTTCAGCCAGAGCAGGTAGCTTCTGAACTGATGATCCCATTGTTCGCGAAAGTCGAGCCGCACCAGGTTTTCCCCGGCATTCGGGGTATAGACCGTCACCAGAAAAAAGGTAGAATACTCGGCTGTGATTACCCGCCCCTCCTGATCAAACTGATCCTGACCGATATCGCAGGTTACCATCACCGGATCTTCGCGGCTGAAGATGGCCGTGCCGGAATACCCCTTGCGCGCCTTAGAGGAGTTGGCGTAGCACCGGTATTCAGGAAAAAAAGTTGCCGCGGCAAGCACATCCTCTTCGGACGCTTTCGTTTCCTGCAGGCAAAAAACATCCGGGTTCAGCTCACGGAGATTTTTTTCAAAGTCCTTTTTGAGAATGGCCCGGATGCCGTTTACGTTCCAGTTAACCAGATGCACGACGCGCCGGGGTTAAAAGTGGTAGCGCACAAAGGCTTCGATCGCTTCGTATTCGGCCAGCCCAAGCTTGTTGTAGAGTGCTGCCGTGGCGTGGTTGCGGTCTTCCGCTCGCACCCAGAATTCCCGCGGGTCGCTCCCCGGAAACATGGCACTGTCTTTCTGCGACTGATGCTTGAAGATGGCTTTGCGCTTGCGGAATAATTCATCCGGGCTTAGCGGAACTGCCATCTCGATCTGATCAATATCCCACTCCTGCCACGCGCCCCGGTACAACCACACATAGCAGTCTTTCATCCAAGATTCATTCCGCAGGCGGTTTACCGCTTCGAAGATCGCGGCCAGACATACGCGGTGGGTGCCGTGGGGATCAGACAAATCACCGGCGGCATAAATCTGGTGCCGTTTGATTTTTCGGATCAGTTTCGCCACGATGCTGATATCCTCTTCACTCAGCGGTTTTTTCTTCACTTTACCCGTTTCATAAAACGGCATATCAAGGAAGTGCGCCTGCGTATCCGGAATGCCGGTATAGCGGCAACCGGCTTTAGCCTCGCCCCGGCGGATCATCCCTTTGATCAGCAGAACCTCAGGTGTATCCGGATCGCCTGGTTTTTTGTTTTTGATGTCCCGTAGCACTTTCTCGTAAAACTTTTTTCCCTGGTCCACACTCAGGCCAAAAGCCTCATTGTAATCGCGTACAAAATCGGCAAACCGCACGGCGTCGTCATCAAAAACAGCAATGTTACCAGATGTTTGATAGGCCACATGCACCTCATGGCCCTGATCTACGAGGCGGATGAAGGTACCGCCCATGGAGATCACATCGTCATCCGGATGCGGACTGAAAATAATGGCCCTTTTCGGAAAAGGTTTGGCGCGCTCCGGCCGATGGCTGTCATCCGCATCGGGCTTACCGCCCGGCCAGCCCGTGATGGTGTGCTGGAGCTGATTGAAAACTTTGATATTCACGTTATATGCAGAGCCGAACTCGGTAATGACATCACCCATCCCGTGCTCCATGTAGTCGTTATTTGTGAGTTTCAGGATGGGCTTATTCACGGTCTGACAAAGCCACACAACTGCCTTGCGCACCAACTTGTCGTCCCACGTAACACTATCGAGCAGCCACGGCATGCGCACGCGGGTGAGGTGTCCGGCAGCAGCCGTATCGAGCACCACGAGTGTATCGGGGTGGTGCTGCAAGAACGTGGACGGAATCTGATCAGTTACGGGTCCCTCTACAGCCTTGTTAACTACGGGCGCTTTTCCTTCGCCCCATGCCATCATGATGATGCGGCGCGAGCGCATGATCGTGCCAACGCCCATCGTGATTGCTTTGGTAGGCACATTCTCTTCACCGAAAAAATCGCTGGCCGCATCGAGCCGCGTGATGTGATCGATTGTTATCATCCGCGTCAGCGATTTTTCCGATGAACCGGGCTCATTGAA
>CANGUI010000250.1 GCA_947457025.1 Flammeovirgaceae bacterium
CGCGCGTTTGAAGAAATTTGGAGCCTTTTTCAGAAACCGGTATTCCATACGCGATAAGATCCAGATCGTGGGAAAAGTAAGAATGCTGCGTACCCTCGCCAAGGGGGGAACCATTGTGATGGTGCCTACCCACTTCAGCAACCTCGATTCTATTTTGATCGGCTGGGTGATTCATTCACTCGGATTACCTGCCTTTATTTACGGGGCGGGTTTGAATCTTTTCAACATCAAGATCCTGGCTTACTTCATGAACAGCCTGGGCGCATACAAAGTAGACCGCCGTAAAAAAAATCTGCCCTACCTCGAAACATTAAAAACGTATTCCACCCTGGCCATGCAAAAGGGGGCGCACAGCCTTTTCTTTCCGGGAGGAACACGGTCACGCTCCGGGCTGATCGAAAAGCAATTGAAACTCGGTTTGTTGAGCACAGCCGTGGAAGCGCAGCGAGCCATTTACCAGCATGCGCTGCCGGGCGATACGCCCCGCAAAATTTTTGTGGTGCCCGTTACCCTTAATTACAATTTTGTGTTGGAGGCACCCGATCTTATTGAAGACTATCTGCAGGTAAAAGGGAAGGATCGCTACTTCCCCGAACACGATAAGTACGGCAGTTTCCAGTTGGTTCGCTTTCTATTCAAGTTCTTTACCGAGGGATCAAATATTTCTGTTTCCATAGGGCCCTGCCTGGATGTGATGGGGAATTACGTAGACCTGGACGGCCATAGCCTGGACGCGCAGGGCCGGGTAATTAATACGCGGGATTATTTTATCAGTGCCGGGCAGATTGTGGTTGACCGCCAGCGGGAGGAAGAGTATACCCGCATGCTGGGGCAGCGGATTGTAAAAGAGTACCACCGCATTAACCGCGTGTTCGCCAGCCACCTCGTGGCATTTGTGGCATTTGAAATGTGGGTAAAAAAATATCCGAAGCTGGACCTGTTCAGCTTGTTGCGCCTGCCGGAAGAAGATCTGGAACTGGACTACGCTGAATTCCGCGCCTCGTTCAAGCGGGTGCGGAAAGAAATCTACATCAAGAAAGATAATCGCGAGATCAATTTCGCCATCCACCTGAAGGGTAAAGCCGATGGTGTGATCAAAAACGGACTGGCCAACGTGGGCATCTTCCACCTCAATCGCCCTTTGTTGCTGAACAAACGCGGCAACATCGTTACACAAGACCTGACGTTGTTGTATTACTATCACAACCGCCTGGTGGGCTATGACCTCGAGCGGTTCATCTGATCGCCCGATCGGTGTGTTGGGGGCCGGCAATTTCGGTTCGGCCGTTGCCAGCCTGATCACGCAGCATCGCCCCGTAATCATGTACGTCCGCCATGAAGCAGTAGCAGATGAGATTAACCGGACGCAGGCCCATCACGGCCATGCCTTCCATCACCCGGTGAAAGCCACCACCCACCTGGTTGAGCTTGCCCGTTCGTGCGATGTGATTTTTCCGATTGTGCCCTCGCTGCATTTCCGCCAGGTGATGCGAAAACTTTCTCCCTATCTTCATCCCTATCACATCCTCATTCACGGTACAAAAGGGATAGATATCGCCGTGCCCGCCGGCAGCACGCTTGACACAATCGAAAAACTTTCCCGCGCTCAGGTGAAGACCATGAGCGAGGTGATTCGCGAAGAAACGGTGGTGGTACGCGTGGGCTGCATCTCCGGCCCCAACCTCTCGAAGGAACTATCGCGCCACCAACCCGGAGCAACCGTAGTTGCCAGCCCGTTCCAGGAAGTAACTACCACCGGCAAACGGCTACTGCGGAATGAGCGCTTTCAGGTGTACGAAAATCAGGACTTGATTGGCGTGGAACTGGCGGGTGTATTAAAAAATATCATTGCAATTGCCGCCGGCGCCCTGGGTGGCCTCGGTTACGGCGAAAATGCGAAGGGGCTGCTCATCAGCCGGGGGGCCGTTGAAATGATTCACCTCGGACGCGCCCTCGGTGGTGACGTCAAAACATTTCTCGGTCTGGCCGGCATTGGCGACCTGGTGGCCACGTGCAGCAGTCCCCTGAGCCGCAACTATACGGTTGGCTACCGCCTGGCAAAGGGCGAGAAACTTCAGGACATTATTGCCGACACGAATGAAGTGGCTGAAGGAATCAATACGATTAAAATCATGAAAAAGTGCGCCGCTCACTACCAGGTTCGCGCATTGATTACCGACAACTTGTACCGGGTACTCTTTGAAGGGTTGACGATGAAGGATGCCGCCCAATACCTGATGCGATATCCGTTGAATGTGGATATTGATTTTCTGTAACGGCGAGCCGGAGCTGTTTGGAATTGGTCGCTGTGCCTTTTGAACCGGCGCCTGATCGCGCATAAACCGCGTAAATTTGCGTTGTGACGAAAGACCAACATATCGCCTACTGGAAAACAGAGGCCGAACGAAACTGGGAAACAGCGCTGTACCTGAAAAACGGCAAACAGAACGTCATGGCCCTGTTCATGTTGCACCCGACGTTAGAAAAGCTTTTTAAGGCACGTTGGGTAAAAGATAACATTGATGACTTCCCGCCCCGAACCCATGCCCTCCAGTTTCTACACAACCAGACTGATTTGGATATTCCAGCCGAAGAATACGATTACCTCGCGGTGGTAAATCAGTGGAGGATTGATACGCGCTAACCGGATTACAAGAACAAAATCTACTCGATTGCTACGGACGCCTACGTTAACGGGCAAATGGTTCGAATTGAAAAGCTCAAGCAAGGGTTACACGAAAAGCTTTAATGAAGATCGTGACGGGCTTTATCCCCGACCTGCGGGCAGCGGGTTATGCCCCTGAGCGCGTGGTGCTTTTTGGTTCGTACGCGAAAGGACGGCCGCACCCATTAAGCGATATTGATCTGGCCGTTTGGGATCAGCATTTTGTGGGCGGCGGCACCGCAGACATTGCACCCATTGCACACTTGGTTTCCAAGTATCCGGGGCTGGAGGGCCACACTTTTGCGTTGGAAGATACTGCGACCAATAATCCTTTTGCTGGCGACGTGCTGCGAAGTGGTGGTGCACTCCCTTTGGTTTGAGTCACTCGTGATTGGAACATTCTAAATACCCGCTTAGTAAACCGTGTTGTTTAGGCGTCGCCAAATCTATTTTAACCTTTATGTTCCGAATTTTGGCAGTAAACGCTTCAATCAAATATCAATAGCCATTTGAATTGGAAAAAAAAGCCTTTCCCTGTTTTTTTAATTGGATAAGCCTTCTTACCCCAGGCCTTTAGAATTCAATGCTTTTTTGATCCTCAAATTGTAATCAACTAATGTGAGCGTGATGAATCCAAGGCAGGCGACGCCGGCTGTAAACGTTTTCCAGTTAGTCAACTCCGTAGCTAGAATCTCAATGAAACTTATGAATGACAAGAGAGTCAATAATCTCAGCATTACATTATTTTTCATAGTTAAAACATTTTGCCGTCAGCAGGATTGAGAGGCTCCCGCAAGGCCACCAAACACTCCTCCAGCAACTGCTCCGACTGTTCCACAAGCAACGGTTCCAACAATCGGCAATACAACAGTACTTCCGCCACCAGCGACTGCAGCACCGCCCAAAGCACCAAGACCCGCGCCACCTACTATCCCTGCTGCACATCTACCCCAACAGTCCCACCAACCACTGCAATCGTCCGCCTCAACCTTTTCTTCGTCTTTACCATTAGCGCCAAAACTCTTTGCACGGTCCTTCTCGCCCCTATACTTGACAGAACGTTCCATAAGAACAACTCTGTTAAGGTGGGCCGACGTTTCTGCATGACTTATCTGTGAGTTAAGTATTTTTCCCGCAATCGTTGCTAATCGTTCAATAAAATCCAACTCATTTTTTGAGCTTTTGGAGAGCTCTACGATCTGGGTATGCAGATCACTACTTAGTTTAGTATCAAAGTCCTTCAATAAATTCTTGTTGAATGAACGAATCGAATGCCCTGTGTTCTTCTCAAAGGCTGAAATATTTCGTTCAATAATCTTGGCCGCCGTTATCGGGACAATGTCCGACCTTTGGAACATGATCAAGTAAGATCGTTGCCGGTTTCCGGGCGGGAAGTGTAAATGCGCGGTTCACATCC
>CANGUI010000251.1 GCA_947457025.1 Flammeovirgaceae bacterium
GCGTGTTTTATAATTCACGATTTGTGTGCCCGGTGCATTTCTTACACCCGATTGATTTTCTTTGATAATCTGCACAAGCTTTACAAACAGGTTGGTGGTTAGCACACCCTTTTCTTTCACCTGTTCATGGCCGTACCATAACGCCTCTTTGTAATGCAATACTTCTTTGGTGGCGCTGTTGCCCACACTTCTCTCCGCAACAGCATATTGATAGAGTTCATCGTGGGTGGTAATGATGTTCTCAATTTCCGAACTGACTTTCGCTTCCTGCAGGCCGATCGAATCCAGCAAAATGGCTGGGTTAGGCAAATTGGAAAGGGAACCCTCCAAACGCGCTAGCGCTCTGTGCGCCAGTATGGTGGCCTTTAAAATATCCTTGCCTTCCAGTTCCTCAACGGGCGGGAGTAGAGGTAATTCATTGTAGGGTTCCAGTGGATGAAATGCCATAACCTGTACTTTTTGTCAAGGACATGCTGTGCCCTTATGGTTAACACGAGGGCAAATATATCAATAAAATGCCCTTGAATGCGTGTATAGGTCATCATAACACGTTAATTCCTAGTTGTGTTAGACATACTTTACGATTGCACGCAACTGCAAGGGTAGAGGCGGCCTAGAATCCAGCCTTGGAGCCCACAGCATAGAGTTTCTGTGCTTTAAACTGCCCGACTTGGATACTAAAAAAATCCGGCTTACCAGGTATGGCATACAGACTAGCGCTGTAAATTACTGCATCTCAAACGGTAATGAACCAAAACCCCGAGCAAATAGCCAACGACCAGATCGATCAGATGCTGACCGACTGCGCATGGGTGGTTCAGTAAGCTTTTGAATTGATTTTCTAACAAATGGCCATCAAAAAATCCGAACTCTACTCCTCCCTGTGGGCAAGCTGCGATGAACTGCGGGGCGGCATGGACGCCAGCCAGTACAAAGACTACGTGCTGGTCATGCTCTTTATCAAATACATCAGCGACAAATATGCCGGTGCTCCCTATTCGCCCATCACGGTGCCCAAAGGCGCCAGCTTTAAAGACATGGTGGCGCTTAAAGGCAAGCCCACCATTGGCGATGATATTAATAAAAAGATTATCGGTCCCATCGAAAATGCCAACAAAGCACTGGGCCGCATTGATGTAGACTTCGATAATCCGGATAAACTGGGCAGTGGCGATGAAAAAGTAAAACGCCTCTCTAACCTGATTGCCATTTTCGAAAACCCGGAACTGGATTTCTCGAAGAACCGTGCCGAAGGCGATGACATCTTAGGCGATGCCTACGAATACCTCATGCGCCACTTCGCCACCGAAAGCGGTAAGAGCAAAGGACAATTCTATACACCGGCTGAAGTAAGCCGCGTCATTGCAAAAATCATTGGCATCACCCACTCCACCTCAGGGGTTACCGCTTACGACCCGACCTGTGGTTCGGGATCGTTGCTGTTGCGTGTGGCCGCTGAATCGGAAAAGAAAGTAGACATCTATGGGCAGGAGAAGGATGTGAGCACCGCGGCCCTTAGCCGCATGAACATGATTCTGCACAACTACCCCACGGCAGAGATCAAGTGCAACGGCAACAGCACGCTATCAAATCCGTTGTTTACGGACGACAGAAGCGGGCTCCTGAAACAGTTCGACTATGTGGTGGCCAATCCCCCGTTCAGCACCAAGGCATGGAGCAGTGGCGTTGATCCGGTCAACGACATCCACCGCAGATTTCAAGACTACGGCTCACCACCCGAAAAGAATGGCGACTACGCTTTCCTGCTGCACATCATCCGCTCGATGAAGAGCAAGGGCAAAGGCGCTGTCATCCTTCCGCATGGTGTGTTGTTCCGAGGAAATGCCGAAGCTGAGATTCGTAAAAACATTATTAAGAAAGGTTATATTAAAGGCATAATCGGTCTGCCGGCCAACTTGTTTTACGGCGCGGGCATACCAGCCTGTTTGATTGTGCTCGACAAGGAAGATGCAGAAAACCGCAAAGGCATCTTTATGATCGATGCCAGCAAAGGCTTTGTAAAAGATGGAAACAAAAACCGACTGCGCGAGCAGGACATTCACAAGATCGTAGACGTATTCAACAAGCAACAGCCCGTGCCCAAATATGCCCGCATGGTGCCGCTGAAAGAAATTGCCAGTGAGAAGAACGACTACAACCTGAACATTCCGCGCTACATCGATAGCCAGGAGCCTGAAGACATACAAGACATTGAAGCCCACCTGCTGGGCGGTATACCGAATGCGGATCTTGACGCCCTCGACAATTATTGGAAAGTATACCCACAACTCAAACAAGTGCTCTTTGCACCCCTCTCCTCCGGAGAGGGCCGGGGTGAGGTAAAACGCAAGAACTACAGCCAACTAAAAGTAGCCGAAGACAAGATCAAGGAAACCATCTTTGCGCACCCGGAGTTTACGGCTTACACGAAAAAGGTGAACGCCCATTTCACGAAATGGAAAAGCCGCAGCACGGATACACTCAAGAGTATGAAGACGGGTGTGAAGCCCAAGAAGCTGATTCATGAGTTAAGCGAAGACTTGCTGGATACGTTCGATAACCTGAACCTGATTGACAAGTACGATGTGTACCAGCACCTGATGACCTATTGGCTGGAAACCATGCAGGACGATGTGTATGAAATTGCGATTGACGGCTGGAAGATTGGCGGCCAGGTATACCGCATCACCAAAGAAAAGAAAGACAAGAACGGAAAAGTAAAAACCACCGAGGTAGCCGGGCTAGAGGGAATAGAAAGCAAGTTGCTAAAGCCAGCTTTATTGATTGATCGGTATTTTAAAAAACAGAAAACCGAGATTGAAGAACCAGAAGCAGTGCGCGATGCAGCAACAGCCCGCCTTGAAGAAATGGCCGAGGAACACGGTGGCGAAGAAGGTTTGTTTGCTGAACTGGACAAAGTAAACCGTGCCAACGCATTGAAACGCCTGAGGGAAATAAAAGGCAACAAGGAATTTAAGGAAGAGCAAAAAGCACTGGAAGAATACATTGCCCTTGCCGATGAAAAGGCAGAATGCGAAGGAAAACTAAACGATTTGCAGGAAGCGTTGGAGGCCAATGTGTGGGAGAAGTACGGCACACTGACCATTGATGAAATAAAGACACTGGTAGTGGACGACAAGTGGATGGCCACCCTTCATGCTGCAGTGCAAAATGAGATGCAACGCATTAGCCAGCGACTCACGCAACGGATTAAAGAATTGGCCGAACGTTACGAAAAGCCCATGCCCGAACTGCTCGAAGAAGTAGTAGAACTGGAAAGCAAAGTGTACGAACACCTGAAAGGAATTGGATACTCATGGAACTGATGACGGAAGAATTCATTCAAACAGAACTTGGTTCCATTCCGGACGACTGGAAGTTGTGTCGATTCGAGGATGTGATGGATGGTTTTTCAAGTGGGCAAACACCGTATAGGGAGATTAAGCGATACTACACTGGTAATATTCCTTGGATTACGAGCGGTGAATTGAATTACAATGTGATTACCGACACCATTGAGAAAATTACTCCTGAGGCTGTTCAGAAGACAACCCTAAAGATTATTCCCAAAGGAACATTCCTGATGGCAATCACCGGTTTAGAAGCTGCTGGAACCCGAGGCAGTTGTGCAATTACCGGTGTAAATGCAACTACTAATCAGTCTTGCATGGCGTTGTATCCGAAGCCAGGACTGCTAATAACGGAATACCTTTTTCATTTTTATGTCAGGTATGGAGACTTCCTTGCGTTCAAATATTGTCAAGGTACTAAGCAGCAGAGTTACACGGGTGCTATTGCGAAGACCCTTCCAATCATTCTTCCACCGACCATCGAAGAACAAACCGCCATTGCCACCGCCCTGAGCGATGCCGATGCGCTCATCACAGCCTTAGAAAAACTCATCGCCAAAAAAAGAGCCATCAAGCAAGGGGTGATGCAAAAACTGCTGCAACCGAAGGAGGGTTGGATGGAAAAGAAATTGGGAGATGTAGTCAAATCAATGCAATTAGGCGGTAACTATCCAAATGTTGAAATAGAAAATGATTTTCCTTTGATTAAAATGGGCAACTTAA
>CANGUI010000252.1 GCA_947457025.1 Flammeovirgaceae bacterium
AAGTAGGCGTAGCATGGTGTGCGACCTGCTCATTCGCAATTGTAAAGCTCTGGTTCAGGTTCGACCAGAAACCCTCTATTTTCTGGCCGGACAATCGATGGCTGACTTGCCTGTATTGCCAGACGCGTTCCTGGCCATCACGCAGGGCCGAATTTTGGATTACGGACCGATGACGGCGTGCAACTTCGTTGGCGCGGAGGAGTTAGATGCGTCTGGTTGTTTTGTATTTCCCTCCTTTGTCGACTCTCATACGCACCTGGTCTACGCGGCCAGCCGCGAAGCGGAATTTGTATTAAAAATCAAGGGAGCAACCTATCAGGAAATTGCTGCCAGTGGTGGTGGTATCCTGAATTCGGCCGCCCGGGTGCATAGTATGTCTGAAGATGAACTGCTGGAGAAGTCACTACCGCGGGCGTGGGAAATTATTCGAACCGGTACGGGTGCGGTAGAGATAAAAAGCGGATACGGTCTCGCTGTGCGCGATGAGATAAAGATGCTCCGGGTTGCACGTAAAATTGGAGCGCTTACGCCGCTGATCGTAAAAACCACATTCCTGGGTGCTCACGCCGTTCCGGCTCGCGTTTCGAAGAATGCCTATGTGCGCGAAGTAATCGAGGAGATGATCCCGGCCGTAGCAGCGGAAAATCTGGCTGACTACATTGATGTTTTTTGTGAAACGGGTTTCTTCTCTCCTCACGAAACCGAGGAGATCATCGAGCAAGGCAAGCGGTACGGACTACAGCCACGGATTCACGCCAATCAGCTCGCGCGTTCGGGAGGGGTGCAGGTAGGTGTGAAAGTCGGGGCCGTGAGTGTTGATCATTTGGAACATATCGGTGACGAAGAGATCGCAGCGCTCTGGGGCTGTCCCATCATGCCTACTGTTTTGCCGGGGGCAGCCTTTTTCCTTAATCTACCGTTTCCACCAGCCCGTGCGATGTTGCAAGCCGGGTTGCCAGTGGCGATTGCCTCGGATTATAATCCCGGCAGCTCTCCTACGGGCAACATGCCACTGATGCTTTCGCTTGCCTGCATTAAAATGAAATTGACGCCCGAGGAGGCGATCAATGCGGCTACGGTGAACACGGCGTGGTCGCTGGGATTACTGAATGCAGTTGGCTCGATTACGCGCGGAAAAATTGCCAACGTATTCATTACCCGGCCCATGCCATCGCTGGCATTCCTTCCGTATGCATTTGGTACGCCCTGCGTTGACGAGGTTATTCTGAACGGGAAAAGACTTTCACGGTAGGTTCTCCAGGGGTACCCGCTCATAGCGGGTGTGATAGGTGCGGAAAATGAGAAAGGCGGTCAGGATGAGAATCACGGAGAGCAGCGTGAGACTAATTTTGCTCATAATCAGAATGAAGGCAAGTAAACCGGTAAACAGAACGTTTGGAAGCAATACTTCTGGGGGCTCTGCCCGCACAAGTAGCAGCGTATGCCAGAATACCGGAAGTGCAATCAGCAAGAGGATCATTTCCGCGCACGCCCCTGCGGTAACCTGTGGTGGTCGCTTATGCAACAGAACAAGCATAATCGGTAATAGCAGGAGGGCCGTCGTGAAGATTTTTTCAAAAAAATGCCTCGCGACCGGAATAGGCAAAAAACGCGGCAGTTGAAACGACACGAAGTCATATCGGATGCGGGCAAGTTCGCACTGAAACATGACACCTGCGGCTGCCCAGGTGGCGAGCGCGTAGAAACGGGTGTCATATTCATCGAACAAATAGAGGTAGGAAATTCCATCTACGATTAACATACTCACAATTAAGCAAATCAGATAGACAATCCATTCCGAATGTATAAACCAAGCCGGGTAGAACAGGAAGTGGGGCATACGCCACTTGCGCAAGCCTCCAACCGATAACGCAGGCTGAGCTGCGGGTGTGTGGTATCTGCTGTAGGGCCATATCGAAAAGTGTGTTGTCATTGCGGTGATCAAAACCAGAGAGGAAAAGAGCAGTAACGCACCTGCGTTGTTCCCGTTGCGGGTAGCTATCGTGATAAGAAAAATCCCATAGCTAATAAAAGGCGCAAGCTGGTAAGCCACCACGGGCACAAATCGCATGAACAGGGTCCGGTATGGCAACCCCCGTAACTGCCACAAAAACTGGTACTCCGGGCGCCTCGTTAGTTGGCGGTTGAAAAGAATGACCCGAATGGAAACCAATGCCCAGAAAGCCATCGGAATGAGAAGGGTGACGGGAGATGAGGTAAAAAAGGAGGCTATTGCAAGATGCTCGGCCCCCCTGAAAACCCCAAACATCACGAAGGCGAATAGCAGGAAAAGGAAGATGTGCTCTACATAAAATGTACGTGTTACACTTTTCTGCAGTGTTTGAATGATTGATTTCACACGCGGACCAGTTGTTGCGCCGTTATGCGGTAGCAGGCTGTAATCGGTAAGATGTTAATCGCGGGTGCCTGATGAGAGGAAAACAGGAATGTTGCTCCGCGCTCCAGGTGTTTGATGAGTAGTTTGTCGAGTATTTCACGTGTTTCCGAATCAAGGGTGATATAAGGTTCGTCTAAAATCACCAGCTGCGGTTCACCCAGAAGCGCCAGGGCGATCGACAATTTTTTCAGCATGCCGCTCGAGAAGGTGCGTACAGGTTGGTATTGAAAGTTTCCAATACCAAGGGCTGCCATCAGTCTGGCATAGTCGTCATCCCCCACTTTCTTGATTCCGGCGGCAAAGGAAATCAGGTCGTGTGCCGTTAGCATATCGGGGTAAAGAGGCTCTGCTTCAGCATAGCTGAGTGCTTGATGAAATGCTATCCGGTGTTTCCGGTTGTCAAATCCGTTATACGCAATTGTGCCTTCAAAGGGGATCAGGCCGGCAATGGCTTTGAAGAACGTTGATTTCCCGGAACCGTTTTCGCCCTGAATCCAGTATGCACCTGCCGGAAAATCCAAGGAATCAATTACTAATACCGCACGTTGGTGGTAACGCTTACAAAAGTGGCGGATAGAAAGCATAGAAACCGGTGAACAGAATTATTTTTAACTGGGGAAAGGTAGTTATTTCGCAACTTTATTCTTGCTGACATGATTCTTCAGGAACGGTTACGTACCACAGTTCGCGATGTTCCGAACTTCCCCAAACCGGGCATTCTATTTAAGGATATCACTCCCGTACTGGCTGATGTAGCGTTGCGCGATGAGCTTGTAACAGCCATTGTTCATCGATTTCAGTCTGACAAGATTGAGGCTGTAGCTGCCGTTGAGGCGCGGGGTTTCATTCTTGGTTCATTGCTGGCCGAGCGGCTCCGCGTTCCGTTTATTCCAATCCGAAAGGCAGGCAAATTACCTTATAAAACCATCCGGGAGTCGTATGAGCTGGAGTATGGGTCCGCATCGATTGAGATACACCAGGACGCTTGCCGTCCGGGACAGCGGGTACTTATACACGATGATTTGCTGGCTACCGGTGGGACCGCTGCCGCTGCCGGAAGGCTTATCCGAAACCTGGGCGCTGAACTGGTTGGGTTCTCTTTTATTATCAACCTGTCTTTTCTGCCTGGTGCGCAAATGTTGGAATCGGATTTTGGGATTGTCCCGTTTTCACTCGTTTCGTATGGCAGTTAACAAATTGCGGATAAGCCTGTTTTATACTCGTGAGTAGTTTTGTGCGAATCCCGATGTTTCCGTTGTCCATCTTCCCGCTGCCGGGAGAATTGGTGCCCCTCCATATTTTCGAACCTCGCTACCGGCAGTTGCTCAACGATTGCGAATCCCGAGATATTTCATTTGGTATCTATTTCAATCATGACATTAACAAAGAGAAACTGGGTTCTCTGGTAAAATTGGAAAGTGTGATCAAGCGTTATCAGGGTGGCGAAAGTGACATTATCGTGAAATGCACGGATCTGTTCCACATGGATACGCTCTATCGCAATTTCAGGGATAAATTGTACCCCGGCGCTGATGTACGCTTTTGGAATGTGGATATTCAGAAACCGGTGAACGAACGGCTGAATAGCGAATTCTCAGAATACCTTTCCCTTCTCAAGATTCCGGGCGGGCAGAGTAGTTATTCACTTTATCAAATGGCCAACGACCTCAGTCT
>CANGUI010000253.1 GCA_947457025.1 Flammeovirgaceae bacterium
TGACCCCAGAAAGGAAAATACCAAACCCACCAAAAATACCTGCAGGTACAGCATGTCTATTGTAAGGCGCGCGCCTTGCGGTAATAACGCCAGGCATCGCGCAGCGAAAGATAAGGAACTCCACGCTGATGATTTTCGAGGCTGATGACAAACAGCACTTGCCAATGGCGGATCAGCGTACGCAGTGCTGCAATCAGCGATGCCCCGGGATGGTAAATGTGTGCAGGTTCAGCTCCGCAGCCGTTCAGCTCCAGCACTTGCACGCACCCATTTTGAAGATCATCCAGCGACGCGCACCGTAGATCGTAACGGCCAAAGAAAAATCCGGGCACTTGCTTGCTGATGCGGTCAAATGATTCGTGTAGCCCATCGGTGATCAGGTGGTTGGCATCAAGAAAAATGGTACCCCGGCAGTGGTTGCCGATGGATTCAAGTTCTTTCCGTTCCCCGGCAGGCAGAATATGTGAAAGTTCGTTACGGAATCGGGTGGACAGATTATCTGCATGCAACCGTGCCCGGGGCTGGTCAGCGATCAGCTCCCTGAGCGTGCTCTGGCCATCGCCTACTACGGATAAAAATTCTTTGGCAGTAACAGAGGTTACCCGACCCTTCGCCCGCGAGGGAAGGCGTTCGTAAAAAATACCAAACTCGAGTGGGAGCGAAACGAATTCCTGGATGATAAAATCAACAGGTACGGATTCAGACTCCTCGCAGTAGTGTTTTAATTCCGCCGGGTTGCAAATGCGTTGTACCCTCCAGCCGCGTTCACCCACATCGGGTTTCGCGATGAAGGGATAATCAATGCCGTGAGCGGTTAGCTTCTCCTGCAACTCATTAAACCGGACGGGTACCCGAACGAGCAGGCAGCGTGGGCGCACCTCCGGTGGCAGCAGGGCGAGCACGTCAAACTTGGATTCCCCCATCATGCCGCCGGTAGGAATAGACGGGTTGGATGCGGAAAAGTAAAAGAGGGATCGCGCCCGCAGGCTATACCACAGCCACATGAAAAATAACGGCGCCTGCAGAATACCAAATGGCCAGTATTCCCAGTTCGATAGTCGGATAAAAAAAGGATGATTTTTCAGACTATCCGGCAAATACTGGTGATGAAGATTGATGCCGAAGCGTGGACACAGCCACACCGAAATTTCGGGGTACACGCAGGTGTGGAGCTATCTCCTTTAAACCGATTCTTATCAGCGCCATGTGATGGATTGCATGTTCAATATTATACGCCAGTTCACGTTGAAAATTGGTGACGATCCGCACAGGCTCATCCAGGTGTGCCGAATAGTCGCTCGCCAGCCACAATTCATCGCGCGGAGGCTGTTCTCCGAGAAATCTCTTAACCGCCTGAAGCGTAGTGAGGGCAAGTTCCCGCGCTGTTTCCAAATCCCGGTTGTGCGCCCGCGCATCATAATTCACCAACCCGGTAGCCACACCGTTTTGTAAGCAGATGAAAAATTCGAGGGTGTGCCGTACGTGCTGCCCGATCGTTGCTGAATGGAGGATATCTGCAGGAGCCCCATATTCACCATCGGATAACTCCTGCACAAGTACTTCCAACTGAGATAAAATTGAACACGCTGCGGCGAATAGTGAACAGGTGGATTTCATGGTTCAAAATAAATGAGATTCCCAAAAAACTTCCAGCCCAAATATACGATGGGAAGGGCTGCTAATCGTTGCCTGACGGGGCATCCGTTTCCCGACCGAAAGGCATCCTTCTGCCCAACCGGTAACTCACGGGCAGATGCCGAGCGGGAATCTGTTTAGCGATCATCTTCTAGCATCATCCAGATCAAATCCGGTTCGTAGCCTTTTGCCAGCGCATAGGCGGCTTGCTTTCTTTTTCGGATAAAAGGCGATAAATCCTTGTTTTCTTCCCCCTTTTTTTCAAGCAGGCCGGCAAGCGCTTTCCGGTAGTCCTGCATGTCTATTTCACTTAGCCCGAGCCGGATGCAGCGTGGGGTAAGTCCGTGCATCTTCAGTTCATTTTCAATTTTCAGACGGCCCCATTTTTTCATGCGGAATTTACCACCTGCAAATGCCCGGGCAAAGCGTTCTTCGTTAATGAAACCCTCGGTGATGAGTTGCGTGAGTATTTCGTCTGCCGTTGGCAGGGGAACCCCCAGAGAAACCAATTTGTCTTTTACCTCCCGATGCGAGCGCTCTTGGTAAGCACAATAATGACGGATTTTTTTCAGCACCTCACCCACCAGGGCGATTTTTTGCGGCCGCTTTTTCGGTTGATTTTCCACACCATGAAGGTACCGCAGAAAATCCCTTTTCTACAACGGCTACTTTACGAGTCCTTTATTTTTCAGAATACTGAGTACGAATTTTCGCTCGTTCTCGGTGTTGAAAATCCGGAATGGCAGGTGGATGAGTTGGGCTTTGTTTACGTACAATAAAAAATAATCTTTGCCTACCCTGGCCCGCTTGATTTGATCCCACTTCATTGGCATCCCCTCGCGTGCATTCAGTTTCATGACTAACTGCTGGCTGGTGATTTCGTAGGAAAATCGCTCGAACAACATCTTCCCCTGCTCCAATTGAGTGACCCCATAGAATTGAATCCACCAAAACAGCAGATAAAGCCCGGCGGCCAGGAACGCTCCGATGAACCACCAGATGCTGGCTGCCAGCAGGTAGCCGCAACATATAGCCAACACAATCAGGCTTACCCACCACTGCTGCACCAACACGCCCTTGAGAGCCATGCGGATATAATCCTTCTTTTCCAACCGGTAATTTTTTGTCTTGATCAACATAGCGAAAATCGAGGCGTAAATATAAGAGGATACTGGCAACTTGCCACCAGGTGTTAGCGCACGGCTTTGAGGCTCAAATCAAGACTTTTTACGGAGTGTGTAAGTGCCCCTACCGAGATGAAGTTAACCCCCGTTTCGGCTACAGCGCGCAGCGTCTGTTCCGTAATGCCGCCGCTGGCTTCTGTAGCAAATCGGCCTTTGATCATGGCCACGGCCTGCCGCAGTTGGTCGAGGGGAAAATTGTCAAGCATGATGGTTTGAACTCCTCCAACCCGCAGTACTTCTTCCACCTCCTCCAGCGTGCGGGTTTCAATTTCGATGCTCAGCGGACGGGAACACGTTTTCAGGTAGGCATGGGTGCGTTCCAGGGCCGTTCGAATGCCGCCCGCCATATCAATGTGGTTGTCCTTGAGCATGATCATATCATACAGGGCGAAACGATGATTCAAACCGCCCCCGATGGCAACTGCCCATTTCTCGAGTAACCTGAAATTTGGGGTTGTTTTTCGGGTGTCTTTCAGGCGTGTTGAAGTGCCGCGCAGCATTTCATTCAGGCGGTGAGTATACGTGGCAATTCCACTCATGCGCTGCAAACAATTCAAGACGAGGCGTTCGGTTGCCAGAATGGAACGGGCATTTCCCGATACAGTTAGCGCAACCTGTCCCGGAGAGACGGCCTCGCCATCTTGGCGCAACAATTCTACGTGCAGGGTCGGATCGTAGTGTCCGAAGATTTCAACAGCCACTTCCATGCCGGCCAGGCGGCCGTGGTCTTTCACCAATAGGCGGGCTGTTTGTTGGGTATCGGGAAGTACGGAAGCCAGAGAGGAATGATCACCTTCGCCCAGGTCTTCCTGCAGGGCGCGGGAAATAAGATCACCTAACGCAGCGGGCGTTACGTAGGCGGGGCGGTTCATTCTTTCACAAAGTTCATCTCGTGAATGAGGTAATTACCCTCCTCCTCACGTACCCGGATGATCACGTTGTAGCTTTCGTTCTTACTGAGGTAGCGGGCAATGGCATACTGCCGCCCGCCTTTGGATGAACCGGTGTGTACAATGCTGAAATCGCTGATCGGGTGCTTCTTGAAAAACTCACGCAAAACAAATTCGGCCTGGGTCTTGCCGTATGTATTCGAAATACCGTCCAGATTCATATCCACTGATGGGGCAAATATTTTTGCCACTTCTTTCGCATTCCCGGTTTTCATCACATCCCTGATCGGAGCAAAAACCTCCTGTGAATACCCGTGCGGGCAAATCACCAAAAGAAACATCCCGATCAA
>CANGUI010000254.1 GCA_947457025.1 Flammeovirgaceae bacterium
ACCGAGGGCCGCGAGGGCTTCACCCGCGGCCGCGAGATTTTCGCGCAGCGTGAAAAGATCAAGGTGTACGCCGGGAACGGTAAGGTTGTTGTCGGACAACAGCTTGCGTACGTCGGCTACGGAGTAGCCGTAGAACGCGTTTTTGGTGATGCCGAGTTGTGCGGCAAGCGGCTTCCAGCTTTCGATGGTTTTGGGCGAGCTGAAGGGATAGGGCCCGAAGAATTCCACTTCGCGGTAGCCGATGTCGCTTAGTTTTTTCAGGGTGCCCGCAAAGTCGTTGGCCACCCGCTGCGGGATGGTGAACAGCTGAATGCCCACGTTGTGGGCGGCGTGTGCGTGGGCGAGCGGCGCAACGGCGGTGCCGGCCACTGCAAGTGCGGATGTTTCGATGAAGGTTCTGCGGTTCATCTGGATGGGATTAAAGGGCTTGTTGAATATCGCGGATGAGATCGCCCGCATCTTCGATGCCCACAGAGAGGCGCACCAGGCGGTCGGAGATGCCCACGGCCTGGCGTTCGGCAGCCGTGAGTTTGGCATGCGAGGTTTTTACCGGCAGCGTGGCCGTGCTTTCCACACCACCGAGGCTGATGGCGCGTTTGATGAGTGCCAGCCGTTTTAAAAACGTTTCGGCATTGCCCTTCACTTCAAAAGACAGCATGCCGCCAAAGCCTCCCGGCATCTGCCTGCGGGCGATGCGGTGGCCAGGGTGGTCTTTGAGGCCGGGATAAAATACGGCCCGGATGCGTGGCTCTTTCTCCAGGGCACGTGCAATAGCAAGCGCATTTTCGTTTTGCTGCTGCACGCGCAGCACCATCGTTTTCAAACTTCGCTCTACCAGCCAGCACGTTTGTGCATCTAAGCTGCCGCCAAAGATGAGGGCGCTTTGCCTGATCTGTTCGGTGAGTTTTTTAGATGTCACCACCACGCCGCAGCAAAGGTCGCTGTGGCCTCCGATGTACTTGGTGCCACTGTGGGCCACGATGTCGATGCCGAGGGTGATGGGCTGCTGATTGACGGGTGAGGCAAAGGTGTTGTCGATCATGGTGAGGATGCCCTTTTTGCGGGCAAGCCGGGCCACGCCGGCCACGTCGGTGATTTTCATCAGCGGGTTGGAGGGGGTTTCAATGTACATCAGGCGCGTGTTGGGGCGTAGGGCGGCTGCAAATGTTTTCAGGTCGGAGACGTCTGCCATGCTGTAGGCGATGCCGTAGCGGTTGAGGGCATTAACGGCAGCATAATGGGTGCCTCCGTACAAATCGTGCTGAAACAGTACATGGTCGCCCTGCTTCAGCACGGCCAACATGGAGGTCATGATGGCAGCCATGCCCGAGCTGAACACAAGGCCGTCTTCGCCCTGCTCAAGGGCCACCATCTTTTCAACAACCGCTTTCTGGTTGGGTGTGTTGAAGTAGCGCGGGTAGCGCACTTCTTCCACGTAATCGTAGGCGGCCGCAGGATAAATGGGGTTGACGATGCCGCCATAAAGCGAATCGCCCGCAGAGCCGGCGTGTACCGTGAGTGTCTGGGCTTGAAAAGATTTTAATCGCATATTCTAAGTTAATAATCAAATTTTTTATGTGCTTTTTTTACCGGGAAAATTACGGGTGTAATACTTTCGTTGAATTGGTAGGTGCAGGGGTATCTTGCGTGCGTAGTTATGCATTTGCCGTTAAAGATACTGATTGTCCACAGCGATTTGGAAAAAACCATCCAACTCGTAGAAACCGTCAAGCGGATCACCCACCGGGTCTGCTTCCATCAAAGCGGTGAGTCAGGTTTCCGGGCTGCCTCTCATTACAAATACGATCTCATCATCTGCCAGCAGGATCTGCCTCAGCTCGATGGGTTCACGCTGGTGAAGTCGGTGCGCGACTTCTCTATCAACCAAACCACCCCCATCCTTTTTCTGGCCACCTGCCAGGGTCCGAACGTGCAGGAACTCCGCCAGTATGGTATGGTGGAGGTAGCCTACCCCTCGCATGAAGCGGCTGTTGCCCAGGCCGCCTACCGGGCCAGCGTGGCGCCGCGGGCGAAGTGGAGCTACTTGCTCTTCGCCAACTAAGCAAATACGCATTCAGAATTTTACAAGCCCGCGCTTGATGGCCTCCAGCACCATGCCGGTGCGACTTTGCACCTGGAGTTTGAAAAACATGGCTTCGCGGTAGCCGTCTATGGTGCGCTCGCTGACGTGCATCAGCGCCGCAATCTGCTTATAGGTGTGGTCGCTGGTAGCCAGTTGCAGAAATTCACGCTCCTTGTCGGTGATGCGCGGCAGCACACCTTCATTGTTATCGCGCAGGATGTCGGTCAGGCTCCGCTGGGACAACTCGGCGTTAAAATACCGGTTGGCATGCACTTCCTGCAAAGCCTGGCGCAAAATCTCCGGGGGCATGTCTTTCAGCAGGTAACTGCGGCAGCCCGCCCGCATCATGCGCAGAATCATCGACTCCTGATCATTCATGGACAGCGCCACGAGGCCAATTTTGGGATGTTCCGAATGCAGCCAGGTGGCAGTTTCCACCCCGTCCATCACCGGCATGGCAACATCCACCAACATGATGTCGGGCAGGGGCTGTTGGGTTTTCAGTTTTATTTGCAGATCACGGCCATTGTTGGCATCTACCACTACCTCAAACTCCGGCAGGCTCTCCAGCAAGAGCGTGAGCGATTTGCGAAACAGCTGGTGATCGTCAACAATGCCAACGCGAATCTTCGTCATGAGAGGGGAAGTTGAATCACTACTTTGTTGCCATTGGGCCCTGAGAGCCGCTCAACCATGCCGCCCAGAGCAGAGGTGCGTTTGCGGAGGCTTTGCAATTCAAACCGTTCCCGGTCGACTTCAGCGGTTGCCCGGCCATCATCGGTCACTTCAATTTCCACCTGGCGTGCCGTCTGTCGTGCAGTCACCCGAATGTGGGAGGCCCGTGCACTTTGTGAGGCAGTCTGAAACAGATCCTGCACCATGCGAAACAGCATCAATTGCCGCTCGCCCGGAAGAGCCAGTTGGTTCAACTGGTCGAGTGTTACCACAAGATTGCGGGCATGATTGATGCGCTGTGCCTCTGCCCGCAGATTTTCTACAAAGTCGAATTCCTCCAGCCAGTCGCGGTTCAGGGTGCTGCTCAGCGAACGAACTTCCCGCAAGGCCAGACCGAGGCTTTCGTGCGCCATGTCGAGAGCGTCATCACGACACTTTTGGCGGGTAACGCTTACCAGCAGCTTCGAACTGTTCAGCAACTGTCCCAGATTATCATGCAATTCTTTTCGCGTCCGGGCAATCAGTTCATCGCGGGCATCAATGCGGGTGTTCAGAATTTCTTGCTTTCGCTGATTTTTCTGACGCTCCTGCTGCAAGGAGCCGGCCAGTTGATTTTGCCGGTTGAGCAGGTAGGCGATTGCCACGATGGCCACCAGCAGCAGGGCGGGGGCGATCAGTTCAAGTTCGTATATCAGCGTTTCCATTTCAGCACAATTTCCGTCCCTGTTTAAAAACTCGCAGTACGTGTTTCTATTCGTCCTTCACCCAACATCACGCATTGTACAAACCCTGCCGCAAAGCTCCTGATGTGGAATTTTCCCCAGCCCGCAGACCGAAAACCAGCGCCAAACCTAAAAAGAGATAGGCTCATGCTGAGGGTTTTGAAAAAAAAAGATCATCACCAGTACCCCACGGGTCGCGGGCATGCAGACTGGCCAGGGGTTGGGAATCGCCCGAAAACGGGCAAAAATCAACCTGGTGGGGCGAATTGGCATGCAGGCATCGATTGGTTTTCACGCACCGGTGGGTAATCAGGGTGTACGCTTGTTTAAAGATCATGTCAGAATGAATCGCGCAAGGCGGAAAGATGCAAATCCAGCGGATTCCTTACAACGGGGTTTTTCCCGTATTTTCAACCGGGCACCTCTCCGCACCGCCGGCAGCTGTCCTCCGGATGGCGTCGGGTTTTAGGCTAACGGACGAGCAAACGCCGTCATTGGCCGGGGTCAGCGGATTTTTGGGGCCCGGCAAGCAGCTTTTTTCCCGGCTTTGGACATGCCGGCTGGCTCAGGGCCGGC
>CANGUI010000255.1 GCA_947457025.1 Flammeovirgaceae bacterium
TCTCTTTGTTATTGGAGGCCGGGCCTACCGTGGCGACAATTTTTGTGCGGTTGTACGTAATACGTTCCATGAGTTGGGTTAAAAAATGAAGAGATCCTTGTTTTTCAGAGCCGCCAAAGGTAGAAAAGACACAAGTTCAACGGAAGGAATCAGCCGTAAGACTTCCTGCAATCGTTTGCTGTCTAACATATCCACACCCCGCCGGTATAAAAAATAGTCTAGATGCGGCAGTTCGGGCACTAGCAGGGCGGCGGTTGGGGCTGTTTCCAGCGGCTTATTGCGGATCAATCGCAGCGTGGATACATGGGTTTGATACACGTGTTGACAAAAGGCTTTTTCGTGGTCATCGGTAACAATCAAGTCTGCCTTTTTTACCAATCGCACGTCCAGAGCCCGGTTAATAGCCCAGGCCAGCTTGAAGGGCTTTGCGGGGGTCGTGATTCCGAAAAGCTCAAAGTCATAGTCGAAAACGACATGTAAAAGCTTTTTTCGCGGCATAGGGCAAAAATGAGTACAAATGGGGTGGTTTTAAAATGTTTGACAATATGCCCTCAAATCTCTTTCTTTGCACTGTTTTTTAACAGTCTAAATCTAAACATCATGTCTGAAATCGCACAAAAAGTAAAGCAAATCATTATCGACAAGTTGGGAGTGGAGGAATCCGAAGTGACGCCTGAGGCAAGCTTCACAAACGACTTGGGTGCAGATTCTTTAGATACCGTTGAGCTGATTATGGAATTCGAGAAAGAATTTAACATCTCTATTCCCGATGACCAGGCAGAAAATATAGCCACTGTTGGCCAGGCGATTTCATACCTCGAAGAACACGCCAAGAAATAGCACCGGGTTACTGCCCGCTGCGTACATTTTTTATGAGTTTTAAACGTGTTGTAATCACCGGGCTTGGTGCCATTACACCGATCGGCAATACCGTTCGTGCGTATTGGGATAACCTCGCGGCCGGGAAGAGTGGAGCTGCGCCCATTACCCGATTCGACACCACCATGTTTAAAACAAAGTTTGCCTGCGAGGTGAAAAACTTCGACGCGGCTAACTATATGGATCGTAAAGAGGCCAGAAAACTCGACCCTTTTGCCCAGTATGCAATGGTTGCAGCCGATGAAGCCATTGGAGACGCAGCTTTTGATCTTGAAAAAACTGACCGCGACAGGGTGGGCGTTATCTGGGGCTCTGGCATTGGTGGCCTTCTCACCTTTCAGGAAGAGGTACGGAGTTTTGCCCTCGGCGATGGTACCCCGCGGTTTAATCCTTTCTTCATACCAAAAATGATTCCCGACCTCAGTGCCGGGCACATCTCTATTAAGTACGGTTTTCGTGGCCCCAACTATGTTACGGTTTCTGCATGTGCCTCTTCCACGAACGCGCTTTACGATGCCTATACCTATCTGAAATTAGGAAAAGCAGATGTCATCGTATCAGGTGGATCGGAAGCGGCCGTTTGTATTGCCGGAGTTGGCGGATTTAATGCTCTGAAAGCGCTGAGTGAACGTAATGATAGCCCGGAAACAGCCTCGCGGCCCTACGATAAAGACCGCGATGGATTCGTTTTAGGCGAAGGGGGCGGTGCGCTGATTCTGGAAGAGTATGAGCATGCGAAGCGGAGAGGTGCCAAGATATATGCCGAGATCATCGGGGGAGGCATGTCAGCTGATGCGTATCACATTACCGCACCCCATCCCGACGGCCATGGCATAATTAAGGTGATGGAGTATGCACTTGCCGAAGCCGGTATTGCACCCACGGAAGTGGATTACATAAATACCCACGGAACCTCTACGCCGCTGGGTGATATTGGCGAAATCAGGGCCATTCAAAAAGTGTTTGGCGACCACGCCTACCACCTCAACATTAGTTCCACCAAGTCGATGACAGGGCACCTGCTCGGGGCGGCCGGAGCTATCGAATCAATTGCCTGCATCATGGCCCTGCACGAAGGCATCGTTCCCCCTACCATCAACCACTTTGCGTCAGACCCCGACCTTGACCCGCGTTTGAATCTGACCTTCAATACATCCCAAAAACGAGACGTACGTGTGGCGTTGAGCAATACGTTCGGCTTTGGAGGCCACAATTTCTCCATCATCCTCAAGAAAGCCGAATAACAGTATTTCCTGTGTGGAGTTTTGTTCTGCTTCAGCGGTCGAATTCTAAAATCAGGAAAGAAGAACAGCGACTGATCGCGGCCATCCGGAATATTGCCGGATTCTCGCCATCAAATCTGGCTATCTACAAGCTCGCCGTGTTGCACAGCTCGCGCGCTGTGGAACGCGAAGGCTTCCGCGAATCCAACGAGCGACTCGAGTATCTGGGAGATGCCATTCTGGGTGCTGCTATTGCCGACTATCTGTTTAAAAAATACCCATTTAAAGACGAGGGATTCCTCACTGAAATACGGTCGCGCATCGTCAACCGCGAATCACTCAATCAAATTGCCCGTAAAGTCGGCATCCAGACGATCGTGCAATACGACTCACGAAATCAGCAGTTGCAACATGCCATACTGGGCAATACGCTGGAAGCGCTGGTAGGCGCTATTTACCTGGATAAAGGATATCTGCAATGCAAGAAATTCGTGATCAACAAGCTGGTACAACCCCATCTTGATCTTGACACCGTAGTCCACTCCACTACCAATTACAAAAGTAAAGTCATCGAATGGGCTCAGCGGAAAAGTCTGGAAATCCGATTTGAAGTTACGAACGGACGCGACCGAAAAAGCGGACGCGAGTTTGTGGCCCAAGTGTACATTGGTGAACAGCCATACGGGCTCGGCTACGGACTAACCAAAAAGAAGGCAGAACAGCACGCCGCTTTAAAAACCATCGAGTTACTAAACATCTCTTAGCGGCGGCGCGTTACCACCAGAAACAGTTATGCGCATTGCCGGAGCCGCCCTTAATCAAACCCCGCTCGACTGGATACGCAACACTGGTAACATCAGGCATGCTATCAGCCTGGCCCGCGCCAGCAGAACTGATTTGCTGCTCCTTCCGGAAATGTGCCTGACCGGGTACGGATGCGAAGATGTTTTTCTAACAGACTGGCTGAGTGAGCGGGCATGGACTGAACTGCTTGCGCTGCTGCCCGAGTGCGGGGATACTATTGTTTGTGTGGGATTACCGCTGCGCTTAGAAAGTGTCACATACAATGGCGTGGCCGTCATCCAGAAGGGGGAGATACTCGGCATCACGTTGAAACAAAATCTAGCACGCGATGGCGTTCATTACGAACCGCGTTGGTTTGATGCATGGCCTGCCAACCTGGTGCAAACGCTTGCCCGCAATGGCCACTCCTTTCCCATCGGAGACGTTACCTACACACATCAGGGAATACATTTTGGTTTTGAAATCTGCGAGGATGCGTGGCGCACAATCCGGCCAGGCGCGCAACTGGCGCAACGCGGTGTAGACCTCATTCTAAACCCCAGCGCGAGCCATTTCGCAATGGGTAAAAGCGCCACCCGCAATGAGCTGGTACGCCATAGCAGTGCAGAATTTAATTGTGCCTATTTGTATGTCAATCTGTTGGGCAATGAAGCCGGCAGGATGATTTACGATGGTGATATTATTCTGGCACAGCGCGGGCATCTGCTGCATACACACGAGCGGCTCTCTCTTCAGCGGGTGTCTTTCTTCGCCGCGGATCTGGATATTACCACCCCATCTGCCGGACAGGCGCTGGTGCACGAACCTGGCCGCCATGAAGAACTCACCCGGGCTGCCACGCTGGGACTGTTCAACTACCTCACCAAAAGCAAAGCCAAAGGTTTTGTGCTCAGCCTCAGTGGCGGTGCCGATTCATCGTGTTGCGCAGTACTGGTGAGCGAAATGGTGCGTCGGGCGGTGCGCGAATTAGGATGGGCGGAGTTTTGCCGGGAACTGGCATGGAGTGACCCGCCTGCCAACATAGCCGAAGCCGTCGGGCGTCTGTTGACCTGTGCCTACCAGGAAACGAAAAATTCATCTACTGCCACCTTTACCGCGGCCCAAAGTCTGGCCCATTCGATCGGTGCTGGGTTTTACA
>CANGUI010000256.1 GCA_947457025.1 Flammeovirgaceae bacterium
AAAGAAACGTAACGAAATCTTTCAGATGGCTATGCTGGAACCCAAACTGGCCATTTTAGACGAGACAGACTCCGGCCTCGACATTGACGCCCTTCGCATTGTGGCCCAAGGCGTGAATAAGTTGCGCTCGAAAGATAATGCAGTGCTGGTGGTAACCCACTACCAGCGTCTGCTCGACTACATCGTACCTGACTTCGTGCACGTGTTGTACAAGGGCAGGATCGTAAAATCCGGAACACGGGAACTGGCTTTAGAACTTGAGGCAAAAGGGTACGATTGGATTAAAAACGAATTGGCGGCCGTTTAGCATGGAGACAAAAAATACAACATCTCTCGGGCTTCGCCTGGCGAGCATGGTATTGCCGGAAGAACAGCGGCAAATGGCCTGGTCAGCCTTTGAGCGACTGGGCTTGCCTACCACGCGTCATGAAGAATACAAATACACGCCCATCACGCGGGAACTGGAGAAAATCAAAAGTTGGAGTTCGTCAACACAAACGAATCTCGAATCAAGCGTAGTTGCCGGATTGGGGATACCCCAAATCACCGGACAGCGTGTGGTATTGGTGAATGGCAAACTAGACGCGGTACTTTCCAACATCAAACCGGATAGCGGCTATTCCGTCAGGAGCCTGGCCACAGCAAATCCGGAAAGCCTTGGAACGATCCACAATTTTACAAAAGACGCCTTTGGTGCCCTCAATACGGCAACGTGGACGGATGGCGTCTACCTCCACGTGAGCCAAGGTGTGGCGGTGTCGGAGCCCATTACGATTTTGCATCTCCAGGATGCCCGCGAAGGTAACACCATGGCGCACACCCGCCTCTTCGTTCATGTCGAAGCGGGTGGGGAGGCGACGGTCATACATCAGACTCACACACTGGGTACTCACCACGCTTTCCATACCGTGGTAGATGAAGTGGTGATCGGAAACGGTGGGCGGTTCAATTATTACAAACTACAAAACGACGCCGGAAAATCGCTGGAAGTCTGGAACTCTACCATCCGCCAGGCGGATGACAGCCACGTAGACACCTTCACGCTGACGGCCGGCGGAGAGGTTGTACGCAACAATTTCCAGATCGAAATCAATGGGGAGCGCTGCGAATCGCATTTTCACGGCCTCTATCTATTGCATGGCCGTACGTTGGCGGATAATCACACGGTGGTAGATCACCAGAAACCGAATTCGTTCAGCAACGAATTGTACAAAGGTATTCTGGACGACCGTTCGAAGGGCGTATTTAACGGCAAGATTTTTGTGCGCCCGCATGCTCAAAAAACGAACGCCTATCAATCCAACCGGAATATGCTTTTGTCAGACGCGGCGAGTGTGAACACCAAACCGCAGCTGGAAATCTGGGCTGATGATGTGAAATGTTCTCACGGCTGCACGACGGGACAACTGGATGAAGAGGCACTGTTCTACCTGCGCTCCCGCGGTTTGGCCAACGAAACAGCGAAGGCCATGCTGCTATATGCCTTTGCGGCTGAAACGATGGATACCATCAAAAATCCGGTGATGAAGCACTACATATCCGATCTGGTTGGCCAACGTCTCCAAAAAAATTTTTGACTGTGGCCGCGACACTCACCTCACCGGAACTCAACATTGCGGCCCTCCGCGAGCAGTTTCCAATCCTTCACCAACGGGTGCACGGAAGACCTCTCGTCTATCTTGATAACGCAGCCACATCGCAGAAGCCGCAACGTGTGATCGATGCATTGGTTGGCTACTACGAGGGCTACAACGCGAATATCCACCGCGGCATCCACACCCTGGCCGAACAGGCCACCAAAGCCTTTGAAGACACCCGCATAGCACTACGGGATTTCATTCACGCAGCCGCAACCGAAGAAATCATCTTTACCCGTGGAGTTACCGAGAGTATCAACCTGGTTGCCTCCTCCTTTGGAAGGGCATTTGTAAAAGCGGGGGACGAAATAATCGTTTCAGGGCTGGAGCACCACTCCAACATCGTACCGTGGCAAATGATGTGTGCCCTGCACGGAGCTATCCTGAAAGTTATTCCGGTGCGTGAAGACGGTACCCTCGACTTGCAGGCCTATGAGTCCCTGCTGTGCCGCCGCACGCGTCTGGTTGCCGTAAATCACGCATCCAATAGCCTGGGCACCATCAATCCAATCGCGCACATGATTTCGCTTGCCCACCAGGCGGGCGCGTACGTATTAATTGACGGCGCCCAATCCGGCCCACATCTGGACATCGATGTACAGGCGTTAGATTGCGATTTCTACTGTTTGTCAGCGCATAAAATGTATGGCCCTACGGGTACGGGCATTCTATATGGCAAGCGCGCTTTGCTCGACTCAATGCCACCCTACATGGGCGGTGGCGAAATGATCCGCGATGTCAGTTTCGAGCGCACGACGTATAACGAGCTGCCCTACAAATTTGAAGCTGGCACTCCAAATATTGCTGATGTAGTTGCCTTCCGGGAAGCAATCATGTTCATCCGAGAACTGGGCAAAGGTGATATCCGCCGCCACGAAGACCGCCTGCTGAAATATGCACGGCAGCGCCTGGATGTTATTCCTCGTGTAAAACTGGTGGGTGTAGCTCCCGAAAAAGTAAGTGTACAGTCGTTTACCATTGAAGGAATGCACCCTTTTGATGTTGGACAATTGCTTGATGCCCGGGGTATTGCGGTGCGCACAGGTCACCACTGCACCCAGCCACTGATGGATGCGCTTGGCATTGTGGGTACGATACGCGCCTCGTTTGCTGTGTACAACACTCTCGAGGAGGTGGATGCGTTAGCGGAAGGAATCGAAAAAGCGGTTGCACTGATCTCGTGAATGCCCCTGCCTCGATAGCGGAAACCCAAGAGGAAATCAAAGCGGAATTTGCAACGCTTGGAGGTGACCCGGAAATGACCGTGATGTACCTGATGGAACTCGGGCATCGGTTGCCCAGTCTGCCGGCTGAGAATCGTACGGAATTGAATGAAGTGAAAGGTTGTCAGTCGAAAGTCTGGCTTTTGTCGCGGGAAGAGGGAGGCCGGATCTACTTTGAGGCCGACAGCAACACGGCGATCACAAAAGGACTGGTAAGCTTGCTGGTGCGCATCTTTAACGGGCGAACACCCGATGAGATTTTATCGGCCGATCTATACTTCATCCGGGAGATCGGGATGAGCCGGTTCATTGGCACACAGCGCTCAAACGGGTTTGCTGCCATGATCAGACAAATCAATCTCTTTGCGGCCGCCTACAAAGCAAAACTACTCACATCGTGCTAAATACCCTTCCCGAATCGCCCGCCGGAACAGGCACCGAGCAACTGCGTGAGCAGGTGGTGGCCGCGATCAAGACCGTGTACGACCCGGAAATCCCCGTGGACGTTTTTGAGTTAGGTCTGATTTATGAGATCAACATCTACCCCGTTAACAACGTATTCATCCTCATGACACTCACCTCGCCCTCCTGCCCTTCCGCGGAAGTAATTCCTGTAGAAATCGAACAAAAAGTGAAGGGCATCGAAGGCATTAACGAGGTAAAAGTTGAAATCACTTTCGATCCACCATACTCGCAGGACATGATGAGTGAAGCGGCTAAGCTGGAGTTAGGCTTTATGTAAACCTTCGGAAATGAACCTTTTACCCGCGAATATAGTTTTGAACCGTTAAACACAACCATTGAAATATTAACCGATAAACGTATGTATCCAGAACCTTTAGTTGCTCCCATGCGTCAGGATTTAACGAACGCTGGGTTTACCGAATTAAGGACGGCCGATGCTGTTGACCAGGAATTGAAGAATCACCATGGCACTACCCTGCTGGTCATCAACTCCGTCTGCGGCTGTGCCGCCGGAGCCGCCCGCCCGGGCATCAAGTGGGCCTTGTCTCAGTCAGCCAGGAAACCTGATCACCTCACCACTGTCTTCGCCGGTGTCGATAAGGAGGCGGTTGCCAAAGCCCGTGAGTACACACTACCCTATCCACCCTCGTCGCCCGCCATTGCTCTGTTTAAAGATGGACAGCTCGTTCACTTCGTAGAGCGTCATCACATTGAAGG
>CANGUI010000257.1 GCA_947457025.1 Flammeovirgaceae bacterium
GAAAACAGCGAATGCTCCGCCTGGGGCAGAAAATCAAGCGGATTGTTGAAGTAAACGTCGTCATTGTAAAATCCGTCAACCTGATCTTTGATGTCGAAGGCGGCGCCCATATTGACAATATACTTCACCGCATCCGGGTGACGGAAGCCAAAATTGGTGGCATGGTAACCCCCGAAACTGCACCCCGCAGTAGCTACCCGGTGCACCCCGGTTTCCTGGCGGCATAGCGGCACCAATTCGTCCAGCAACATCTGGTCATAGGCGATGTGGTTCCGCACACGATCAGCGGGATGGATATTCCGGTTATACCAACTCACTTCGTCCATACCATCCGGACAGTAGATTTTGATGAGTCCCTGATCCAGAAACCAGGCTACGCTGTCGATCAGCCCAAAGTCATGGTTTTCGTACGTGTGACCCATCGAAGTGGGAAACAAAATAACCGGATAGCCGCGTGTACCAAAAGCAGCTACATCGATGTCACGTCCCAAGCGAGGCGAATACCAGCGGTGGTGATGAAGGTGAGGCATAATCTCCAGGTGCTCAGGTAAGGGGGCCGGGGGCGGCAGACCATGGGCTGACCCACCCGCACCCGTTCACCATAACAGGTTCAATGTAAACTTATATTTTTGTTGCGTCAAGAATATTCGTCATCTGAACTAAAAAAGTTTTGTCCGAAAAACATCACTACCATTCCGAGCGCCTCGAAGACGTGCATTCGGAGATATTAGGCCGGGACACGATTGTAGATATTTTTCTTCCGTTTCAGTTCCAGGAAGCCAACGTTTCTTTTCCCTTGCTGATCCTGAACGATGGCCAGGATGGGGAAGCCATCGCGCTGAAGGAAACACTTGAGGAACTGACACAGCGCAAACAGATAGCCGACGTGGTGGTGGTCGCTGTACACGCCGGTGACCGCACCCACGAATACGGCGTGGCGGGCCATCCCGACTTCAAGGGCCGCGGCAGCAAGGCAAAGAATTACGCGCGCTTCATCACCACCGAACTCACACCCTACCTGCATTACCGTTACCCCCTCGCAAAAGATGCGCGGCAACATGCTATCGCCGGGTTCTCACTGGGTGCCCTGTCCGCCCTCGACATTGCGTGGCACTACCCCGAATACTTCGGCAAGGTGGGCGCCTTCAGCGGCTCATTCTGGTGGCGCAAGCGCGACACGAAAAGCAGGTTGTACTCCGACTACCGCGACCGCATTATCCACCAAATTGTACGCCGCGGCCGCAAGAAAGACGGCCTCCAGTTCTGGTTTCAAACCGGCCAGCTGGATGAGCAGGCCGACCGCAACAAAAACGGCGTAATCGACTCCATTGACGATACCCTCGACCTGATCGTAGAACTCACCAAAAAAGGCTACCGCCCGTTTCACGACATCCATTACCTGGAGCTGGCCGACGGCCGCCACGATCTGCCCACGTGGAAGGCGGCACTGCCGGTGTTTCTGCAATGGGCATTCCCGCACACCAAAAAACATCCATGAACCTCAATACCGTTATCTTCGACCTCGGTGGCGTGCTGATCGACTGGAATCCGCGCTACCTGTATCGCAAAATCTTCTCCACGGAAGAGGAAGTCTCCTGGTTCCTCGAAAACATCTGCACCTCCGCCTGGAATGACGAACAGGATGGTGGCCGCTCATTCGAAGAAGCCACCGAAGAACTGGTGCGTGCCTTCCCCGAACATGAACTGCCCATCCGGGCCTGGTATGGCCGCTGGCAGGAAACCATCTCAGGCCCTATTCACGGAACGGTGGATGTGCTGCGCACAGTGCGTAACAACAATCAGCACCGGCTTTACGCGCTCACCAACTGGTCTGACCAAACGTTCCCCTGGGCGCTCGACAATTTCGACTTCCTGCATTGGTTCGAAGGCATCGTGGTATCGGGTGTGGAAAAGAAGCGCAAGCCGTTTCCAGAGATCTATCACATCATGTTCGATCGCTACGGCATCGAGCCAAACCGGGCGGTGTACATTGATGATAACATCAAAAACATTGAAACAGCCGAACGTCTGGGCCTGCACGTCGTGCATTATCAAAATCCAGAACAGTTGCGCACCGAGTTAATGCGGCTGGGCATTATGGAATTCACCTCAAGTTAGGTTGTAGCGTATCGGCTTAGCGGAAACTGCAGCTCGGCCGTCGTGCGTTTGCGAAAGCGCCACCAACAAGCCCTTGCAAGAAGAAAGAAATACCTCCGTAGGCAGCGGTGCTTATGCCTCCAGTTCGCGCACGGACTTTTCGATAATATCACAGCATTCGTGCAGCTGCTCTTCCGTAATGACCAGCGGCGGCGCCAAGCGAATAATATTGCCATGCGTAGGCTTCGCCAGCAGGCCGTTTGCAGCAAACTTCAGACACAGGTTCCAGGCGGTTTTACTCTTCGGACTGTCGTTGATAACGATCGCATTCAACAGCCCCTTGCCGCGCACCAGCGTTACCAGTTTGCTCTTGGCCATGAATGCCTGCATGCGGGCGCGGAACAGCTGTCCAAGCCGCTCCGCATTCTCGGCCAGCCGCTCGTCTTTCACCACCTGCAGGGCTGCCACCACAATGGCTGCCGCCAGCGGATTGCCGCCAAAGGTGGAGCCGTGCTCTCCGGGTTTGATCACCAGCATAATCGGATCGTCTGCCAGCACCACGCTGATCGGGTACACGCCCCCTGAAAGTGCTTTGCCCAAAATCAGCAAGTCCGCACGCACACCCTCGTGATCGCTGGCCAGCATCTTGCCGGTGCGGGCAATGCCGGTTTGAATTTCATCCATCATCAGCAACACCTGGTGCCGGCGGCACAGTTGCTCTGCCTTTTTCAGGTAGCCGGCCCGAGGCACATAAACGCCCGCCTCCCCTTGTATCGGCTCAATCCACAGTCCACACACGTTGGGGTTGGCCAGCGCCTTTTCCAAAGCGCCCTCATCATCGTATTCTACCACCTCAAAGCCTGGCATAAACGGGCCAAAGCCCTCGCGCGCAGACGGATCCGTAGACGCCGAAATGATGGTCGTTGTGCGCCCGTGGAAATTTTTCTTAACGGCTACAATCACCGCCTCGTTAGCCGGAATCCCCTTGCAGGTGTACCCCCACTTGCGGGCAAGCTTGATGGCCGTTTCGTTCGCCTCCGCGCCGCTGTTCATGAACAGCGCCTTCTGGTAGCCAAATGTTTCGCAAACGTATTTCTCGGCAAGCCCCAGCTTGTCGTTGTAAAATGCCCGCGATGTCAGCGTCAGCTCCTTCGCCTGCTCCACCAGCGCACCAATGATGCGCGGATGGCAATGGCCCTGGTTCACCGCACTGTAGGCCGAAAGAAAATCAAAGTAGCGGCGGCCCTCCACATCCCACAAAAATACCCCCTCGCCCCTGGCAAGCACCACGGGCAGCGGATGATAGTTGTGAGCCCCGTACTGTTCTTCCAAAGCTACGGCCTGCTGACTGCTGGTGAGAAGAGAATGCATACGAAAATGTTAACCCAAAGGTAACCAATTTTGTTCCTGGGCAAACCCGCTGCTGTTTCCCGGGCAGGCCCCCCGCCTGCGCACCTACCACGCCGGGGCCGCGCTTTCGTGGCTCGCCGCCCACCGCCACGCCAAAGGCTGCCCCTGCGGGCTCAAACAAACCCACTCAATCGCTGCCTGGGCGCTCGTGCCGCAGACTGGTTCTTCGGTCTGGCTGCACGGCGCCGGCCACCGGTAGCCTACCCCCTCCACCGAAGACCCTTCAACGAACACCTGACAACCACATCCGAATCATTACCTTTGCCTCATGGAATTTCTATTTCTCGCAGCAGGCGCACTGACGGGCGTGGCGCTTGGCTGGTTCATCGCCAAAGCATCGGGCAGCCAGCACCAGCAAGTGCAGGCCGGCCTGCTGGTGGCGGAAAAAGAACGCACCCGGTCGCTCGAGCAACGCGTGCAGGAACTTACCCGCAGCCTCGAGGCAGATCGCGAAAAAGTACTCGACCTCACCAACAACCTCGCCGCTACCGAAGCCAACTACCGCAACCTCGAAGAAAAGCTCAGCGA
>CANGUI010000258.1 GCA_947457025.1 Flammeovirgaceae bacterium
AAAATGAGATCTTTCAATTCAGTCCGGAGCCACTTCAGCAAGGGTACCTCAAAGCCTTTCTTGGGGCGGTTGTACAAATCGGGCGGGAGGTCATGACGAAAGGCATCCTGCAAAATTCTTTTGCGCAGCCGGCGGTTGATCTTGTATTCCGCAGGAAGGGAAAACAGAAAATTCACCACATCCACATCCAAAAACGGTACTCTTACTTCCAGGCTGTTGGCCATGCTCATGCTGTCCACCTTCGTAAGCATATCGTTGGCGAGCACGAGTTCCATGTCTGTTAACAGGATTTCGTTCATGCCGGCGTGTGGATGTAAGTGCCGTAACCACGCGGACTTGCGCACACCGAACTCTGCATTTTCAGCCGCCGGTCGTATACACAGCTTGCCCGCCTCAACCTCCGTAGCAAAGGTAGCCCACCGGAAGTACCGATCCGGCAGAGGCAGCGCTGCGCCTTCTGAAAACCGAACCAACTGACGTACTTTATTTGAAAAATATCCGTGGCGCGATTGCGGCCATACCCGCCCGAGCGGCCCCATGGCCACGACAGCTTTTTCCAACCATCCCGGGTGCTGTAAGCGATGGAACGCGGCGTGCTTGTTGTAGCCCGCCAGCAACTCGTCTGCCCCGTCACCCGAAAGCGCAACGGTTGCATGCTTGCGGGTTTCCCGACTCAGGATGTACACGGCGATGGCCGATGAATCGGCAAACGGCTCATCGATGTGGTCAAGGATCGTGTGGAGGTGCGCGTACAAATCCTGATTAGAAAGAGAAAACACCGTGTGCTCGGTACCGATCTTTTTCGCTACCCGCGCGGCATAGGCCGTTTCGTCAAAAAATTTCTCATCGCGGTAGCCAATCGAAAAAGTGTGCAGATGGCGTTGGTGTCGGCTCGCCAATGTGGCAATAACGGACGAATCAATGCCACCGCTTAAAAAGGCACCCAGCGGCACATCGGCCACAAGTCTGCGTTGCACCGACTCCTCCAGCAGCGTGCGAAGTCGGCTTTTCGCATCCTCATACGAAAGGTTCGGCTTCGCCTGTGGGTAGGGAATGCGGTAGTACGGAAGTTCCTCAAAATCCCGACCTCGTACCCGGACGTAATGGCCGGGGCGTACCTTTTTTACAGTTTTGAAAATGGAGTCGGGCCCGGGTATGTAGTTCAATTGCAGGTAGGCTTTCACTGAGGCAAAATCGATTGTCCGGTCAATGCCATAGTCGATCAGACTCTTCATTTCCGAGGCGAATAAAAACTTATCCTCGTCTATCAAATAGAGCAAGGGTTTGATTCCGTATCGGTCGCGGGCCAGAAAAAATGACTGCTCTGCTTTATCGTACAGGCAAAAGGCAAAAAATCCATTGAGGCTGGCCAATGCGGAGGGCCCCTCACGAATCAGCAGGTGTAACAACACTTCCGTATCCGACTGAGACCGGAACACGACACCGGCAGCTTCCAGTTTGCGGCGCAATTCGCGGTAGTTGAAAATCTCGCCGTTGAAGACGATCGCATAGCGACCTGTTTCGTCCCACATCGGCTGATGTGCTACCTCGCGGGTATCGATGATGGAAAGCCGGCGATGGCCGAGGCCAACGCGCTCGTCTGTATAGATCGCCTGATGGTCGGGCCCGCGGTGGGCCAAAGACAGGGTAGCGGCGGTGATGTTGATTTTATGCAGATTACCCACCAGATTAAAAGCCAGAATACCGGTAATGCCGCACATACCCAAAAGTAAAAATAAAAAAGGCCTCCCGGGCGGGAGGCCTTTGCAAAAATCCTCTGGCGGTTTACAGCGGCTTCACCATGATGTTGCGGTACCACACTTCGTTGCCATGATCCTGTAAATCGATGTGGCCCTTCGGCGCGAGTCCATAGCCGGCCGCATCTTTCCATTTGCTGGCATTCTTGCGCGCCAGCCAATCTGCAGAGCCCAACTCATAGTCCACTACCTTCGCACCATTCAGCCAATGCTCCACGTGGCTGCCGTTAACCACGATTTTCACCTGATTCCATTCGCCAACTGGTTTGGCCATCTTTGGCTCCGCCACGTGCATGTCGTAGTTGGCACCGGAGAACTGAGTCGGTTGAAGTGTGCCGGGGTAGCCTTCGTCATCCAATACCTGGTACTCCGGTCCGGAGTAGTAGGGTTGTTCAAACTCTTCTGTTACGCGGTACATGATGCCGCTGTTGCCCGCTTTGGAAATTTTCCATTCCAACATCAGTTCAAAATTTTCGTACTGATTTTCCGTCATGATATCCGAACGCTGGTTAGCGGCACCTTCTCCTTCTTTCGGAGGCTTACAATGCAGAGCGCCATCAGCTACCTCCCAACTGTCGTTGGCATAGCCCTTGAACATGCGCCAGCCGTTCATGGTTTGTCCATCAAAAAGCAGTTGCCAGCCTTCGGCCTTTTGCTCTTCGGTAAGTACATTGGCCGACGCGGGCGCCTCAGTTGTTGTTGCGTCTTTGGCAGGTGGTGAGCAGGCAATCGCCAACAGCACAAGCAGGGAGAAAGATTGGTTTTTCATTTTTTTAAGGGTTGATTTGGGTTCATTACGATTGCTATTCGAACTCCACCTGAACATGTCAGAAAATTTTGCCCGGGTTCAGGATGCCATGTGGGTCGAATACATTCTTGATGCCGCGCATGAGATTCAGATTGACTTCGCTCATCGCCAACGGCATATAGGGGCGTTTGGTGATGCCGATGCCATGCTCGCCCGAGAGGGTGCCGCCCAGGCTCACGGTCAGCTTGAAAATTTCTCCGATGCCTTCATTCACTTTGGTATTCCAGTACGCATCATCAATTCCTTCCTTGAGGATGTTGACGTGAAGATTCCCATCGCCCAGGTGGCCAAAACATACCGTATTGAAGCCATAGCGCCTGCCAATCTCTTTGATTCCGGAGATCAGTTTCGGCAGGTTGCCACGCGGCACCACCACATCGTCCGACTTGGTGAGCGTGTACCAGTTCACGGCGGGCGAAATATTTTTCCGCACTTTCCACAATTCATCCTTATGTGCTTCGCTGTCGGCAAAGAGAATCTCTCCACTCTCAAACCGCTCGACCACGTTCATCACCCGCTCGGCATCACGCATCAGCACCTCCTCATCGTTGCCGTCAAGCTCGCAGAGCAGGTAAGCCTGCATATTCTCCGGGAGCACGGTCGTAACCGGGCTATTCAGCACTTTGGCACAGTAATCAAAAGTTTTAGCAGCGGCTTCGCGCTCAAAGAATTCCATGCCGGACGGGTTGATGCCTGCCGTAAAAATCGCAGAAATGCCGCGGCAGGCTTCTTCATTGCTCACGAAAGGAATCAGCAACAATACATTTTTTCGGGGCAAGCCGCGCAACTTGAAAACAATCTTGGTGATGATGCCGAGAGTTCCCTCACTGCCGCACATGAGCTGGGTGAGGTTATAGCCGGTGGAGTTTTTCAGTACGTTGGCGCCCGTCCAGATGACCTCACCCGTAGGGAGAACGACTTCCAGGTTGAGCACATAGTCGCGTGTGACGCCGTATTTCACGGCCTTCGGACCTCCGGAATTCTGGGCCAGGTTGCCACCCAAAAAACACGAACCGCGGCTGGCCGGGTCGGGCGGATAAAACAACCCTTTCTCCTTGACGGCATTTTGAAACACCTCCGTAATCACGCCCGGTTCTACTGTTGCCTGGAGGTTCAACTCATCAATGTTGAGGATTTTGTTGAAGCGTTCCATCGATAGCACAACGCCCAGGTGGGTGGGCAGCGCCGCGCCAGCAAGGCCTGTTCCGGCACCGCGGGGCGTTACCGGAATCAGCTGCTCGTGACAATAGCGGAGTATTTGTGATACTTCTTCTACCGTTCCTGGTTTGATTACCACCGCAGGCATGAAGTGGTAGTCCTCCGTCTTATCATGGGCATATTCTTCCCTGGCATTCTCTTCCAGCAGCACATGCGAGGTGCCGATCAACTCCTGAAAAAACGGAACTGCCTGCTTGATTTTTACTGAAACGGGATGGGCGGAAAGGTCTTTAACTTGTATCATGAAAG
>CANGUI010000259.1 GCA_947457025.1 Flammeovirgaceae bacterium
GCGGAAGCGGTAACCCGCGGATCCATCACAACTGAAATTTTCTGCTTGTAGGATTGACCATCAACAACTAGCGTAACTTCATACTCACCTGGTGGTACAAAAATTCCTTTCGGAGATGTGGCTGTATTCCGGTAGTTGGCAGCGATAGATAACTCCCGTTTCGCACCTCGGGGCGGTGCGTACGACAAATCCCAAATAAACCGGTGATGTCCTGGTTTTATAGAGAGTGTTTCAGGCTGGCGAAACCAGTAGGTTGGGTAGGCCAGTGCTGCCGTATCCGGTTGTTCGCTGCGATCAGCAGAACTGAATGAACGCACCAGCTCACCCTGCGCATTTCGGATTTCAAGTTGAACCCGCGTAGCAGCCTTGGGCAAGTAATAATCCAAAGCGGCACCGTCTGGTGGATTTTGGCCTGCCGGTTCTTCGGGTGGCAGTGGTGTATCGCTGAACATGTTGAAACGCACGCGAACAGATTTTCCAGGCGCAAACAGTTTGGCTTCGCGGTTATTCAGCTGCGCGAGTTGGCGCAGCGGAGAGAAGTTATCCAAGATCCAGATGGAGCGGCCGTGCGTACCCACTACGAGATCACGTTCGTGGATGACCAGATCGCGAATGGAAGTTGCCGGCATGTTCTGACGGAGCGGGTGCCAGTTGGCCCCGGCATCGGCAGAAAAGTAAACGGCTTTCTCAGTACCTGCAAAAAGTAAACCGGGCTGCACCGAGTCTTCGCGCACCACATTCACCGGCTCGTTCGGTAGGCCCGTCACTATGCGCGTCCAGTTGCGTCCTCCGTCTGTTGTCTTGTAGATGTGCGGGCGTAAATCATCCTTCCGCAACGCGTTCACCGAAATGTAAGCGGTGTTGACGTCATGCTGCCCTGCATCGATCTGTGAAATTTTGTCCCACGAAGTGAGTCCTTCGGGTGTTACCTCGCGCCAGTTTTTGCCGCCATCGGTCGTAACGTGCACCCTTCCATCATCTGTGCCGGCCCAGATCACATCTTTGCTGAACTTCGATCCGGCCACAGAATAAACCACACCACGCTGCGGAATCGTAGGCTCTTTCCGGAAGTCGCCCACACTGGCGGGTACCTCGGGATTGGGTCGCGATAAATCTGGGCTGATGATTTCCCAACTGTTGCCACCCGTGTGCGACTTCCACAACACGTTTGTGGCAAACAGCAGCATGGTGTTGTCGGCCGGATGAAACAATACCGGTAGTGTGCGCAACAAGCGATACTTTCCGGATCTCAGGGCCTCGGGCGCTACGTTTTGCGACTGCCCGGTACGTTTGTCGAAACGCGTGAGACGCCCTCCGTAAATGATATTCGCGTCTTTGGGATCAGCCACAACGTAAGCGTACTCATCGGCCCCCACGCCCATCCAATCCCGAAAGGAAATCTGTCCGCCCGGACCGCGACTTGCTACACCAATGGCGCCACTCTCCTGCTGGCCGCCATAGACCCAGTAGGGAAACTGGTTGTCGGTGGAAACGTGATACAACTGAGCCGTGGGTTGGTTGTACCACGTTCCCCATGATTTGCCTCCGTTAACAGTTACCACTGCGCCCTGGTCGGCTGCAAAAATCATGATGTCCGGGTTAGCGGGATTGATCCAGATGCGGTGGTAATCGTCACCACCCGGGGCGCCTTTGAAACTAAACCACGTTTTGCCGCCATCAAGTGATTTGTAGGACGCCACGTTGGCCGAAAAAACAATGTCAGGATTTTTTGGATGTACTTTCAACTCGGCAAAGTCGCTGCCGCGCCCAAACACACGGCCATCGGTTGACACGCGCTGCCACGACTCACCGCCATCCTCGCTGCGGTAAATGCCGCTGAGTTGGCGAGCATCCACTGTGGCATAGAGCCGCTGCGAGTTGCCGGGTGCAATGGCGATGCCGATGCGGCCAAGGCCCTGTTCGCCAGTAGGTAAACCAGTCGTTAGTTTTCGCCACGTGCTGCCGCCATCGGTGGACTTGTACAAGCCGCTATTGGGTCCACTGAACGACCCGTTCTCCCACGGGCCTTCGCGGTGTTCCCACAAATCAGCATAAACGGTGTTGGCATTGTTGGGATCGAGTTCAACCTGAATGGCTCCTGTATTAGCATTGAGGTAGAGCACTTTTGTCCACGTCTTGCCGCCATCGGTGGTGCGAAACACCCCGCGCTCCTCATTTGCTCCGTACGGGTGACCCAGGCCGGCAGCGAAGACTATATCCGGATTGGTGGGATGTACCACCAAGCGGCCCACCTGCTGAACATCTTTGAGGCCCACATGCTGCCATGTTATGCCACCATCGGTGGATTTAAAAATTCCCTCGCCAATGGCCAGATCGGGGCGGTGAAGTCCCTCGCCTGTGCCGACATATACGATGGTGGGATTCGAGGGCGACACCGCGATGTCGCCAACGGAGCCGGTGGATTCGCGATCAAAAATCGGGTGCCAGGTGCGGCCATAGTCGTCTGTCTTCCAAACGCCACCGTTGTTCACCCCCATGTAAAAGACATTCGGCTGCGAGGGCACGCCCACGGCACCCACGGTGCGGCCCGCCCGAAACGGGCCGATCATGCGCCATTGTAAATTCTGATACTGTGAGATGTCGGGCGTTTGGCCATTAACAGATCCAAATAGCAGAGTGCAAACAAAAAGCCGGTAGATTGTTTTCATCGTTTAACGAATTTCGTAAATCCGTTTGAAAATTACAGCTATTCGATCGCTCCGGGCAATTAAATGGTTACCTTTCGGTAAAATCGTTCTACATGACCCTGGATCACAATCCCTACATGCCGGTATGGAATAAATATCGCCCGGCTATATTGAAATTGATGGTGGAATCCGCCAACGAGCCCCAGCAATACAAGCTATCCGCGCACGAGTTTCGCGCTATGACTTCGAAACCCAAAACCACCTACACATTTGCCCTTGAGGCCTCCAATGGTAAAGCGCTGAATCGGATTTCTGATATTCCTGTGGCTGTTGATTTACTCCTGATGTTGCAACAGTCGGGCAAGGCCATGGAGTTAATGCGCGAATCTACCTACGCGCTGAGCATGGACCGTAATTTTGTATTACATGTATCGCGCAAGCAACCCTAACCGAGGTAGGACTTCAGTAACTTACTGCGGGAGTTATGACGCAGTTTTCGGGTGGCGGTTTCCTTAATCTGCCGTACGCGCTCGCGCGTAAGCGTGTACTTATCACCAATTTCTTCCAGGGTTAGTGCTTGCTGCCCATTCAGGCCGAAATAAAGTGAAATAACCATGGCCTCGCGCTCGGATAATGTGGCGAGTGCACGCTTCAGTTCCTGTTGCAGGGAACCCTCGATGAGCGGCTGGTCAGGACTTTCCTCAAGATGATCCTCCAACACATCCAGCAGACTATTATCTTCACCCTGAACAAACGGCGCATTGACGGACACCGATCTGCCCGATACCTGCTGGGTACTGGTCACCTCATCAACTGTTACGTCGAGTAATGAAGCCAACTCTTCCGCCGTAGGCTCGCGCTGAAATTTTTGTTCCAGTTCGGAGAATGCTTTCGAGATTCGGTTTAGTGCGCCAACTCGGTTGAGCGGGAGACGAACAATCCGCGACTGCTCCGCCAACGCCTGCATGATCGATTGTCGGATCCACCACACCGCGTACGAGATGAACTTAAAACCTCGTGTTTCGTCAAAGCGTGCAGCCGCCTTCATCAAACCAATATTACCTTCATTGATGAGGTCTCCCAGCGTCAGACCATTGTTTTGGTACTGTTTGGCAACCGATACCACAAAACGGAGATTCGCCTTTGCCAGTTTTTCTAATGCCAGTTGATCGCCTGCACGAATCCGCTTGGCCAGTTCAACCTCCTGCTCTGCCGAAATCAATTCCACCTTGGCAATCTCGGAAAGGTACTTGTCGAGCGAAAGATGCTCGCGGTTCGTAATCTGCTTGGAAATTTTTAGCTGACGCATGGGCTTAGATCACCGCTGGTTGTGCGGGTAACCCCGCTTGTCGAAGAAATAGAAGATGAGATAAAAACGC
>CANGUI010000260.1 GCA_947457025.1 Flammeovirgaceae bacterium
ATAAGCCGTGCGCTGCAATTCTGCCTTTACCTCCGGCAGGCGGCCCTGGTTGCGGGGTACTTTCATCAAAATCGAATAGAGGAACTCGTTGCGGATTTTGCCGATCATGGGTTGGCCGGGCCCCACCCAGCGGACATAGTTGATGCGGGACTTCAGCAGGTCGGCATATTGGCGGGCGAAGCTTAGTGCCACATTCTTGTCGGCATGTTTACACGTGATTTCCAGCAGCCTGGAAAAAGGCGGATACAGGTGTTGTGCGCGGTCATGCAGCTCGTGTGTAACAAACGTGTGGAGGTCGTGGCGCTGTACCCAGTCGAAAAGCGGGTGGCCGGGCTGCGCGGTTTGTATGAGCACGTGGCCTCTGGTTTCGCGGCGTCCGGCACGCCCGCTCACCTGGAGCATCAGCTGAAAGGCTCGCTCGTGCGAACGGAAGTCGGGAAAGTGCAAGATCCGGTCGGCATCGAAGATGCCAACTAATCCCACATGGTCGAAGTCGAGCCCCTTGGTCACCATCTGCGTGCCCACGAGAATTTGGGTCTTGCCACCGGCGAATTCGGTGATCATCGTCTCGTAGCTGCTTTTCGCCCGCGTGGTATCGGCATCCATGCGCTGCACCACCGCGTCGGGAAAATGCAGTTTCAATTCTTCTTCGAGTTTCTCCGTTCCGTATCCGAGCGTTTGCAGGTGTTTTGAGCTGCACGCGGGGCATGCCTGCGGTAGTTCTTCGCGGTAGCCACAGTAGTGGCATACCAGCGCATGGCGGTGCTGGTGATAGGTCAGGCTTACGGCGCAGTTAATGCACTTGGGCACCCAGCTGCATTCCTGGCATTGCACTACGGGCGCATAGCCGCGCCGGTTTTGAAAAATGATCACCTGCCGCTGGGTGGCCAGCGTCTCTTCAATGGCTTTCAGCAGGACACTAGAGAACTCACCTTTCATGCGCTTGCGCCGCCGTTCATCCTTCAGGTTGATGAGGTTAATTTCCGGCAAACGGGAGTCCCCAAACCGCTCCGTGAGGGCAACATACGCGATCTTTTGTTGCTGCACCTGATACAGTGATTCGAGTGAAGGAGTGGCGCTGCCCAATATCACCCGTGCGTGGTGGTGGTGTGCCATCCAGAGCGCCACATCGCGTGCGTGGTAGCGCGGCGCCGGATCCTGTTGCTTGTAGGAAGGGTCATGCTCTTCATCCACAATGATCAGCCCCAGGTTATCAAAAGGTAGAAAGACTGCCGACCGTGCGCCAATCACCAACTTCATTTTGCCCTGCAACACGCCATTCCAGATTTCTACGCGCTCATTCGAAGCGTAGCGGGAGTGGTAGACGCCCATTTCACGGCTAAACACTTTCTGGAGGCGACTCACCAATTGCGTGGTGAGGGCAATCTCCGGAAGCAGGTACAGCACCTGCGTATCTGCCTCCAGCGCCCGGCGGATCAGGTCGATATAGATTTCTGTTTTGCCGCTGCCCGTTACGCCATGCAGCAGCACCGCAGGGGTCGACTCAAATGCCTGCAGGATTTCGTTGCGCGCCTGTTCCTGGCGCGCGCTCAGCAGCAGGGGAGCGGCGGCTGTTTCCGGGAGGCTAAACCGCGGTACGATCACCTCGAACTCCTCCAGCACGCCATTCTTGATCAGCGTCTGCAGGGATGATTCTGATACGACCTCCTGCACGAGCCGGGATTTAAGTAAGCCCGTGTCGTTGGCGAGACGATGCTGTAAGATAGGTACTGCCTGCAGGTATTTCAGCAGTACTTCTTCCTGTTTGGGCTTGGTACTCAGTTGCTGAAACAACAGCTCCAGGCGTGTCCGCTGCGTGAAGGGTGCCGTGAGGCGCACGTATTTTTCTGTCTTTGGCTTGTACTTTTCTTTCACTTCTTCGAAGAGCAGAATGGCCTCCTTGGCCGTCAGCGACTTCAGCACGTGATAGAGGCTCTTGCCACCGAGTAATTGGGTAGCAGCCGTGTAGCTGAGGCTTTCTTTTTGCAAGTGCTCGAGCAACCGCCATTCTTTTTCGGAGAACTCGAACCGCGGATGCTGAACATCGAAAGCCGGATGCAGCTGCACCCTTGATTCACTGGACAGTCTGAGTCCGCTGGGCAGGGCCGCCTGGAGTACCTCGCCGGGTGCGCACATGTAATAAGCAGCCATCCACAGATAGAGCGAGAACTGCGGCTCATACATGATCTCGTGTTCATCCAACAGGTCTAGCAATAATTTCGCTTCGTAATCGCGGGGAGGCTTGTCGTGCACCTGTACCACTACGCCGGTAAGCACTTTCTTGGATCCGAAGGGTACGATGGCCCGCTGGCCCTTGCGGATGTGGTCGTTCAGCGCGGCGGGCACACGATAGGTAAACATCCGGTCGATGGGTACCGGCAGCAGCATCTCACAAAAAAGAGTAGGGGAATTCACATCATTGAACGCCAGGCAAATGTACGTGAGTTGCCGGATGTTTGGGCTGCTGGCGGGCGGCTATTGCAACTGCCGGCGCGCATCGGCTATGCTGTGTACGGGCTGCTGGCAGGCACGCTGATAGCATACGTAGATCGTGTCGCGCCCGGCCACGCGGCTGCGCCCTTCGAACAGCGGAAGCGTACCGGCCGCCTGTGCGCCCGCCACCATGGCAAAGGGAAGAAATTCTTCATCCCAGACTTTCCGCAGCGCTGCCGGGTCCTGAGCGATAATCACTACCTCGGCAAGTCCGTGAATCAACTCGTTTACCACGATGCCCCAGTTGGAAAGGTAAACCGGTTCTTCCCGGATCACATGGGCGAGGGGGAAAGCCAGCCCCCGGGCCAGAGTGATCCACTCCGTTTTGCTGAGGAGTGTCCCGAGCCGCAGCAGATTGGAAGCCATCACGGAATTGGAGGCAGGGATGACGTTGTCGAAGATCTCTTTTTTGCGTGCGATCAGCCGCTCGGCATGGTGGGATGCAAAATGGAAGTAGTCTTCTCGGGCGTCGTGAAAGTGCTGCAGCACGTAGGCGGTCCAACGTTCAGCCTCCCGCAGGTATGGCTCGTGAAAGGTGGCTTCATACAGGGTGATGTAGGCCTGGATCAGAAAAGCATAGTCCTCGAGAAACCCTTCTGTAGTGTTACGCCCGCCTTTGAAACTCCGGTAGAGTTTGCCGCCGGCGATCAGGTGGCGTTGCAGAAAGTCAAGTGCGCGTTGTGCTTGGTGCAATAGGGCGGGCTCGGGAATGTAGCGGTAGGCGGTGGCCAGGCCGGCAATGGTCATGGCGTTCCAGCCGGCGAGTATTTTGTCGTCCAGGCCGGGGCGAATCCGCCGGGCGCGGTGCTTCAGTAATTGGGGCTTTTCGTCCGTTTCATTTTCCCAGCGCATGCCAGATTTCCGGAAGAGGATGTTGCGCCCATGTTCCCAATTTCCATCCCGGGTGAGCTGAAACAATCCGGCAGAAGTAGACTGCCGGCCCACAATAGCCTCCCATTCATCTAATGTCCAGGTATAAAATTTACCTTCAACGCCCTCACTGTCGGCATCGAGGGCCGAATAAAACCCGCCGTCAGGGTGTGTCATTTCGGTTGCGAGCCAGTGGGCGGTTTCCAAAACAATTTTCCGGTACAGCTCCGTGCGGGTGCAGGCAAACGTTTCGGCATATAGTGCCAGCAGTTGTGCGTTGTCGTACAACATTTTTTCGAAATGCGGCGCAAACCACTCACCATCCACCGAATAGCGGGCAAAGCCGCCGCCCAGGGTGTCGTATAATCCGCCGTTGCTCATGTTGTCGAGCGTGAGTGTCACCATGGCGAGTGCCTCTTTGTTTTTTGTTCGAGCGTAGTACCGGAGCAAAAACTGCCAGACGGTCGGCATCACAAACTTGGGTGCTTTGTCGATCCCGCCCCAGTTGGAATCAAACCGGCTTTTTAATTCCTCGAACATCTGGTCCGGCAGGAAGGGGTCTGGCTCGGTCTCCATGCCGGAGGCCAGACGCTGGATATCGCTGGCATTCAGGTGTGCGCTCAGGCTCGCAGCCGA
>CANGUI010000261.1 GCA_947457025.1 Flammeovirgaceae bacterium
AGCGCCCCTGCCTATCTTTCAGCATAAATTTCAGCGTTATGCGTTTGGTTTCCATCGCCTGTTGCCTGGTTGTGCCAGCCCTGCTTTTCGGACAATCGTTTAATAATCTTCCTGTCATGACCCAAAAGCCTCCGCTGCACGGCAAGCATTGGATGGCCATCACCGGCAAACCCCTCGCGGCCACGGCCGGGGCCATGATTTTCAGCAAGGGCGGCAATGCCATCGATGCCTCGTGTGCCATGCTGGCGGCCACCTGCACCATGTGGGACGTTTTAAGCTGGGGTGGTGAGACGCAGGCGCTGATCTACAATCCTAAAACAAAAAAAGTAATTGCCATCAACGCCCTGGGTGTGGCGCCCACGGGAGCTACGGCACAGTTTTTTAAAGACAAGGGGATGAAGTATCCGCCGGAGTTTGGCGCGCTGGCGGCCGTGACACCGGGCACACCGGGCGGACTGCTGACCATGCTGGCCGAGTACGGCACGCTGAGTTTGAAAGATGTGCTGGCGCCGGCCCTGCAGATGGCGGAAGGCTATCCGATTGAAGCACAAACCGCCAACTCGATCGAGCGGGCAAAAGCTCAGATCAAGCAATGGCTCTATTCCAAAAAAGTATTTCTGCCTCACCTGGGTGAGACACGCGAAGCCCCTAACGCAGGGGAAGTGTTTGTACAGAAGGACTTACTTGAAACACTCCGCAAGTTGGTAGAGGCTGAGCAGCAAGCACTGAAAAAAGGGAAGAGCCGCAAGGAGGCAATCTATGCAGCCTACGACCGGTTTTACCGGGGTGATATTGCGAAAGAGTTTGTGCGCGGCTGTCAGGAGCAGGGCGGGTTAATTACGGAGCAAGATCTGGCAAACTGGAAAGTGAAAATCGAGGAACCGGTGATGACCACCTACCGCGGCATTGAGGTGTACAAATTACAGCAGTGGACGCAGGGCCCGGCGATGCTGCAAACACTCAACATACTGGAAAACTTCGATCTGAAAAGCATGGGCTACAATTCCACGCAATACATCCATACGCTGTATCAGGCCATGAACCTCGCCTTTGCCGACCGCGATTTCTACTATGGCGATCCGGCATTTGCACCCGAAGAACCGATGAAGGGCCTGCTCTCGAAGGAGTATGCGCGCCAGCGCAGCCGGCAGATCCAACCCGAGCAGAACGACGCCACTGCGGCACCGGGAGATCCTTACCCCTTCGAAGGAAAACAAAATCCCTATGTCGACCTGCTGAAAACCTGGGGCAACGCGCAATCGCGCGTATACGAACCCGGCAATCCGCTGCGCGATGAACACTACCTCGAGCATTTCACGGCCGGCACCACTTCCGTAGAAGCTGCCGACAAAGAGGGCTGGGTGGTGTCGATCACACCCAGTGGCGGATGGGTGCCCGCCTGCATTGCCGGTAACACCGGCATTGGCATGAGCCAGCGTATGCAGGCATTCGTACTTGATCCGAAAGAAAATCCGTTTAACGTCGTGGAGCCCGGCAAGCGGCCACGCGTTACACTCACGCCCACGTTAGCACTCAAAGATGGCAAGCCCTTTCTCTCCTTTGCCAAGCAGGCGGGCGATGAGCAAGATCAACTGCTGATTCAGTTCTTTTTAAACATGGTGGAATTCAACATGACGGTGCAGGAAGCCACGGAGGCCCCGAGTTTCAAAACCCTGCAGATGTATTCCAGTTTTGGCGATCATGAAAAAACACCAGGCGGATTGATTCTGAACAGCGCCATGCCGGCCTGGATACGCAAAGAGCTGGGGCGCCGAGGCTATAAGCTTTCGTATCAGGATCGTACAAGCGGCCCGATCAACGCCATCTACTTCGACTGGCAGCATGGCACCTTCTGGGGCGGCTCCTCCAATCATGGCGAGGATTACGGGATAGGCTGGTAGACGGTTGAATTACAACAGCTGATTCGATGGCAAACCGGCTTGATTTTAAAAATGGTTGCCGCCTGACGGGTAGAACGGAAAAGGAATATCGTTACACCCGTGCTCGTGATGATCGCGAAAGAAGGCGAAATAGATCGGTAGATATTGAATTTTCCCATCGATGAAAAAATTGAGCTGCTAGCTCAGGAGAGCCGGGAAGCAGCGTGCCACCACCAGGTACGTGATTTTTTTGGGCGTGCCCCCGCGGCTGCGTGCTGCAAATAGCAAGTTCCACACCGATGCCCGGAAGCAGCCAACACAACACCCCTGCCGCGGGGTCGCGCTGTCGGCACTCGCCAACCACCGCACTCGCCCCTGCGGGCTCAGACAACTGCCTCCATCGCTCACGCAGGCGAGGTGTTCAGCCACGAGGCAAGATCGAGAACAACCGGAGTGCTGTTGCACATACCGTGCTTTTGGTGGCAGTGGCTTCTAGACAAAGATGAGTTACAAAAAAATAGAAATTCAGGGACTCAGTGGTTTTGCTGACAAGCAAACTCGTAACATTGGAATTAACAATGGACAACCTGGTAGTGGTTTGACAGTAATAGTTGGATTGAACAACTCAGGTGGGTCGACAATTTTTGAATAGATAAGAGCCATCTCGAAGACAAGCTCCTTCATTTACTGAAGGAAAAAGAAGTAAAAAAGCCGGAGACAAAGTAGATATAACTCTTACCAAGAATGACGGGACATCTATAACACTTTAGACAAATGAAGCTGGTGGAAGCGAGACAGTCATTCATGAAAGTGGACTTCAAAAAAATAATGTGAAAATATTTAGCCGTCCGTCACGGAGGACATTTAGTGCGAACTTCAGCAGAAGTAGCCAAGATAGAAACCAATATATTGACGCTATTGAACTCAGCGCAACTCGAGGTAGTGTGTTGGGGGGATTTGAGTATAGGCTATTTAACATCCAGAATTCTTCGCCTTTGCCAGTGTTCTTCACCCGTAAATTTCTTTACCGTTATGTGTCGTCTCTCCAAGAGCACGATACAGTTGAAGCCCCGCGCTTTCGCATCGTCCTCTGCGCGAGGCGATGCAAGACGAGCAACGATATTGAAGTAACGAAGTAAATTGAGCTGATAAAGCACCCCGTTGTTGCGGGTCCTCTCCTTTGCCGGTGTTCTTCACCGGCAAATACCCCCGTTGTTACGATCGCCTTACCCGCAACCTGGTTTTTGCAAACCGGCAGTGCCATTTCGCGATCTATGCGTACGCTGGCCAGACGACCAGCGCGAACGAGGATGGCAAAAAGATTATTCAGATAAAAACAATCCCTCATTCATAAACTTCAATTTACTGTTGTACGCAAATTCCAAATTATAAGTTTTCTTGTTTAGCTTTTTTAATTCAATTCATTCAATTCAAAGTTTTTGTGCGATGTTAGAACAGTCAATATGAGGATAATATTGAGGGGCAAAACTCTCATCAGTATGTGTAGATATTTAATAGAAATATGGAACTATTGTGTACTAAAAAGTAAGCTAGTGCTTTGAATAATCATTAAAATGACTAAAAGAATGTCATACTTAAGTGCACGTAAATTGACTCTTTCAGTGAGCAAGAGCCAAGAATAATAAGTTATGCCTAATGCTAACACAGGAATATAGAAAAAAACGGTAACAATTAGCCAGCCTTGCATTATGGTTACATCTAAACGAATAATTATTAACAACATCAACAAATGCGTAAAAAGAATATTCGTAGCAAACAGTATTTTCAGGATTGTACGCATGCCTGACTATTTCGGATTCATTGACCCACCCATCTCGGTAATGATTTGACCCACCCCTTAGGCGATAAAGGTATTTAATTTTTGGTAAGGTTTGAGGGTGATTTTTTACGTAGCGATTCGCCGTTGAGTTCGAAGCGGTGCGCGTTAGCGAAAAGGCGGTCCATGATGGCATCGGCCAGGGTGGGCTCCCCGATGTATTCATGCCATTTGGCAATTGGTAGCTGTGAGGCAATGACGACTGATTTTTTCGCATAACGGTCCTCCAGTATTTG
>CANGUI010000262.1 GCA_947457025.1 Flammeovirgaceae bacterium
CCGGAGATCAGCAGTACTTTCTGCCGCATGCCCTTCGAAAAGGCAGCCATCCGGTTGTGCCGCGCTTTGTCCAAATCAAACAAGCGCAACAACTCGTTTGCTTTTTTGGTGATGGTTGCCTGCGGAATGCCGTGTAGTTGACCTACAAAGGACAGGTATTCCAGTGGCGTCAGGTCTTCGTAAAGGGCTGCATTTTCGGGAATATCCCCGATGCGACGTTTGATCTCCACCGCATGTTGCCGCACATCTAAACCGAACAGCGTGGCGTCGCCTTCAAAATCCGGGATCAACCCGCAGAGAATTTTGATGGTTGTACTTTTCCCCGCTCCGTTCGGGCCGATGTAGCCGATCAACTCACCGGGTTGAACCGACAGGTCAATGCCTTTCAACACAACTTGTTTGGCATATTGCTTTTTCAGGGCTCGGGCCAAAATCATATCGCCATCGTTCAATACCCTTTTAATCGTGCCACCTTTAAAATCGCCATCACGCTCAGACTATCCGTGATTTCTCCGTTCATCACCATCGTGAGTGCATCCCGGAAAGGCAACTTCCACACTTTCATGTCGGCCTCCGTTTCTTCGGGTTGAACTGCCCCGGCCCGTAGATCTTCAGCCAGAAAAACATACCCTACTTCATCGGTGACGGAGTTAGATGTATGAAGCGTCATGATCTCCGTCCAACTCACTGCCTCCAGCCCTGTTTCTTCCTTTAACTCGCGCTGTGCAGCCTCCAGGATCGTCTGATCGAACGGACCTCCTCCCTCCGGAATCTCCCAGCTCCAGGCGTCCAGCGTATACCGAAACTGTCCGACCAGCCAGGTGTTTCCTTCGGTATCAATCGGAACGATACCAATGGCGCGGTTTTTAAAATGCACCTTGCCATAAATTCCCTGGCCGCCGGCAGGATTGATGACTTGATATTCGGTTACCGTAATCCAGCGATTTTCGTACTTCACTTCTGCGGAGAGTGTCATCCACGGATTAGCAACAGGAATCTGGTTGTGCATGATTTCGAAAACAACAAAGGTAATCGCCTTTTCGGAATTGAATTTTTGTTTTCTTTGCTGCTGTGGGAAATGCTGCTGTTTTTCTGGATCGTGATGGCGTACTCAATGAGGATGATCCGCAATACACCTACCGGCTGGGAAAGTTCAGGATTCTGCCCGGTGTACCCGAAGCACTTTACACATTACGCAAGGCTGGCTTTCGCCTGATTGTGGTCACGAACCAGTCGGGCATTGCCCAGAAAATTTACAGCGAGCGGGAAATGAAACTGTGCCACATCAAGCTACAGCAAGCCTGTGATCATGTAATCGATGCCTTTTACTTCTCGCCTTACCACCCGAGCGTGACGGCCTCCCTGGCCCGCAAGCCCGGCACGCTGATGTTCGAGAAAGCCATGGCCCGGTTTTCGATTGACGCCGGAAAATCGTGGATGGTGGGAGACCGCGGGCGCGATATGATCCCCGCCCGGGCGTTGGGTATTGGCACCATTCAGATTGGCAACGAGATAGAACCCGAAAACCAGGGAGACTTTCAGGTTCCTTCGCTGTGGCACGCGTTGCCGTTGATCCTGGACCGAATTTGACTTCAATAAATCTGACAGGTTTCTAAAGGCCTGTTAGATTATGGGTTGAGATCAAATTTAAAATCGGATAAGTCTTAGAAGAATTATCGAACTAAAAAAAATCTGACAGGTCTTTAGAGACCTGTCGGATTTTGTGCATCAAGCTTCAACTTCCTCCTGAAGTTCTTTCGCCAGCTTCATCTGGATTTCGTACGGCACTGGTTCGAACTCAAAAAACCGCTGTGTGAAACTGGCGCGCCCCTGCGATAATGAACGGAGCGTGGTAGAATACCGATCTAACTCAGCCAACGGCACCCTCGCTTTAATTACCTGCATGCCCTTCACTGTATCCATACCCATGATCATGGCCCGCCGGGTCTGCAAGTCACTCATTACCTCCCCCATCGCCTCTTCGGGCATGAGCACCTCCAGATCATAAACAGGCTCAAGCAAGAGCGGCTCGGCCTTCAGAAACGCCTCACGGAATGCCATCATCCCCGCGATCTTGAAGGAGATTTCGTTGGAATCCACCGGGTGCATTTTGCCATCGTAAACACAAACGCACACATCGCGCACGTAAGATCCTGAGATCGGCCCGTGCTCCATTTTCTCCATCACCCCTTTGAGAATTGCAGGAATGAAGCGCGCATCAATTACGCCACCCACAATACAATTGTAAAAGATAAGCTTACCTCCCCACTCCAGGTCAATCACCTCGCGGCCGCGCACACTGTACTCCGTCGGCTCGGGCATCCCGTCTGCGTAAGGTTCAATCTTCAGGTACACTTCGCCAAACTGGCCGGCTCCGCCCGACTGCTTTTTATGTCGGTAGCTTGCCAGCGCGGGTTTCCGAATGGTTTCGCGATACGAAATCCGCGGCGGTAAAAACTCCACGTTCAACTTATACACATGTTCCAAGTACCATTTGCACACCATCAAATGCAACTCTCCCTGGGCCGACACGATTAACTGCTTCAGCTCGCGCGAGTATGCAACCTCCAGTGTGGGATCGTCCTGATGCAGCCTGTGCAGCGCCTCGTTCAATTTCTCTTCGTCATATTTGTTTTGTGCTGCCACCGCCGTATGGATGCGTGGCTCCGGGAAAACAATGGGCTGCACCGTTACATCTCTTCCCCTGGCGTGCAGGGTTTGATTAGTGAACGTGTCTTTCAGCTTGAGTGTGGCACCGATGTCGCCAGCGAATAATTTCTCCACCGGTACGCGGTTTTTTCCGTCCAGGATGAAAAGTTGATGGATACGTTCGCTGCTGCCGGTCTGGCTGTTGATCAACTCGGCATTCGCAGCCACCTCCCCGGCCAGCACCTTGAAATAGGTGAGCTTGCCCAGGTTGGGCTCCAGGTGCGATTTGAACACAAACAAAACAGCAGGTGCTGCCGGATCGTAAGGAATCTCGCCACCGGCGGTAGTCCGCTCAGGATTTGCTTCGCGCGGTGAGGGCGCGACATTATCGATGAAGCCCATCATGCGGCCACTCCCCATGTTTTTTTTTGCACTCATGCAAAATACCGGAAACACATCTTGACGAATCATGCCGAGCCTGAGGCCGTGCCGTAACTCGTCTTCATCGAGTGTACCCTTTTCGAAATAGGTTTCCATCAGCCGCTCGTCGTTTTCGGCTGCCTTTTCCACCAACGCCTGATGCAGGCGGTTTGCCTTTTCCCTTTCCGCTTCCGGGAGGGGTAACTTCTCGAGTTTGCCACCCGTAGGCGGAAAGCGATACATCACCATCTTCAGTAAATCAATGATTGCGTTGAAGCCCTCGCCCTGGTTTGCCGGGTATTGCATCTGCGTTACCGCACGGCCAACATTTTTTTCCAGCGATGTCAGGGCCGCGTCAAAGTCGGCTTTGGCATGATCCACCTGGTTAATGGCGAAGATCACCGGCTTTCGAAACTCATCCACATAACGCCACACGAGCTGCGAGCCCACCTCCCACCCGTGTTGGGCGTTCACGACCATCACACACGTGTCGGCTACGCGCAATGAAGCAATCATCTCCCCGGCAAAGTCATCGTAGCCTGGAGTATCGATGATGTTGATTTTATAGTCTTTCCATTCCGTGTGAAGTAAGGTGGCGAAAATCGAATTGCCGCGCTCCTGCTCAATTTCGTGATAATCACTGACTGTATTGCTGCCCTCAATCGTTCCGCGGCGGTGAATGATGCCCGCCTCAAACAACATGTCTTCGGCTAACAGGGTTTTGCCTGACTTAGGCGCGCCCAGCAGGGCGATGTTTTTGATGTGCTTATCATCGTATACATTCATATCGGTTGGGTTTGTTGTCAGAAATCAATCTGTCATCCCAACAAAAGAGCACAAGAAGACATGGCTGTGTTATGATTTCAGTCAAGCAAA
>CANGUI010000263.1 GCA_947457025.1 Flammeovirgaceae bacterium
CGGCTTTGAAAAGATTTTTTTGAAGGCAGGAGAAACAAAGACGGTTACGTTCCGGATCTCCGCGAACAAGCTTGCCTTTTACAATGCTGATTTAAAATGGGTGGTGGAGCCGGGCGAATTCGAAATCCAGATCGGCACGAACTCGCAGGAGGTGAAAAAGGCGAAGGTGGCGGTGAGGTAAGTTTGTCGTCAGCCGCCGGTTATTGAAGCCGGAGCTCACGGAAATACCTATTTTGAGGTATTGCGTGCGGGAAAAATGTTCTTTTTCTTCACATGACCAAACAGAGCGGTAGGAGTTAGCGGTCGGTGTGTAGGGGCCGGTCTGGGTGGGTATTTACCGTAACCAACCAAACCTATGTTTGCTGATAGCCACGTCCACCCGCTCATGAAATTTCTGCACAACGGGCGGGTTAATGTTTGGGATTCATTTAAGGGCCGCACGGTACGGTTACGCATCCGAGACGATTTAGTCGGAGTGCCTCAGTACTCGCAGGCGGATTTCACCAAACTTGTCAAAGCCAGAGTACAAATCATTTTCTGTGCGCTCATACCGCCTGAACAGAAGTTCATGTTCGCTAAGTTAGCGCCACCTCTCGACACAGCCGTTGAAAAATTGGTTTCTGGCCTTCTTTCAATTCCCCATGCCAAAGTGAAGCAATATCAGAGTTCGAAATACGATCATTACGAACTGCTATTGACAGAAAGAGATCTGCTCTTTTCCAATGCAAATAAGCCAGTCTCAATACGGGTGAATGCAAATAGAAACATCACCGCTCAGTTTACGCTTTGCCGGACATTTGCAGAGATTGAAACGATTATTCAACGTAATCATACCCAAAAGGACCAGTGGACCATTGCCGTGATTCCGGCAGTAAAGGGTGCACATGCATTGGGTGTTGGTCATTTGCAACTCTTTGGTGCTGTAAGTCGGGACGCATCTGACGCCTTGTTGATGGAGCGGCTTGATAAGTTGAAAGGCTTGGGCACAGATTCGTCAACTGGCAAGGTATGGCAATTCCCGCCTTTGCTAATGAACCTTACTCATGCCTTTGCGAATGGTCTTTGTGGTCACGCCCAGGCACTTTCGGGGTCCATGCGGTGTATCTTCGAGTACGATGAGCCCTATGGACCAAACGATGTCGGCCCAAACTTTCTAGCAGGCCTCCATAAAGGGATAACTCCTTTAGGTGAGCGCGTGATAAAACGTATGCTTAATTTGGATGATGAGTCTGCATCACGCAATGATAAGGGGAGGAGAATAATCCCCGACATCAAGCATATGTGTCTTCCCACCCGTCTGCGGTATTATGAAATATTAGATCAGGCAAATGCGGGCAAGCCGCCAGACAAAAGGATTCCGGTGGTCATGAGTCATGCGGCAGTTACAGGTGGACAAATGCCAACTTCGGTAGACCTAAACGGGCTCACACTTGAACAGTATCTCCTCCAAACTGACGAGGATTACACTTACAATCACTCTGCTGGCTTCAACCCCTGGAGTATCAATTTGTATAACGAGGAATTACTTCGCATACATGAAACCCGGGGACTTCTCGGGCTCATTATGGACGAGCGTGTTCTCGCCGGTAAAAAAAAGATAGCAAAGCTCAAGGCAGCAATTGAAGGCCGGGCAGGCCTGAGAAACCCATTTCGGGGTTACTCCTATACAGGCATGTGCACCAAACTGCTCACCGATCAGATTTTCCATGTAGTCGATACCGTTTTCAAAAACGCCACTTCAATTCCACCGGCGCAGGTGTGGGACATTTTCTGCATCGGCAGCGACTTTGACGGCCAAATTAATCCGTTGGACTACATCACCGAAGCGACTGACTTTCCGCAAATGAAAGTGGAACTGATCCGCCAGTTGGGCGAGGCGCGTTTCGCCCCGTACCTCGCCGGGCAATTGCCTGCACAACTAGCGGAAAAGATTTGCCAGGAAAATGTGATTGGGTTTTTGGAGAGAAATCTGTAAACACAAAAGAGTCACCTGAGTATCAAAATCAAAAAAGCATATGAGTAACGAAACGGAAGATCAAAGCAGTATTGAAGGCATGCCCCCGGCGGTGGGCAATGCCCCCGATGATGTGGCCGATGGTCCAAAAGTAGGGCGTATCGCCACGAATTTTCTGGGAACAGCTATCCTCGGTTTGTTTGCCCTAACCGGCTTTGGACTCTACAATTTCTGGCCGGTTCAGACTACCGATCAGAGTGGAAATGCCGTTTGGAGCAACGCAATGAGCTTGCTAAACGGCACCGTTGAGGCTGAACATCGCATGGTGGTGCTTGTATTGTTAGCCGGCATGTGCGGCAGTCTTATTCACGCGGCCACCTCCTTTTCAAATTATGTGGGTGAGCAAAAGCTGGATAAAAACTGGCTGTGGTGGTATGCACTTCGTCCCATAATTGGTATGGGCGTAGCGCTGGTGTTTTACCTTGTATTCCGGGCCGGCCTGCTGACCAACACTAATCTGGAACAGTTAAATGTGTATGGAATTATGACGTTGGCTGCGCTGGCGGGATTGTTTTCTGATCGGGCAACTCTCAAGTTAAAGGAGATCTTCGAAACGCTGTTCCAGCCAAAGGATAACCGGACCGGAGAGCTTTCTAAGCAGAAGGAAGAAATCGCTAGCAATGAAAACGCAAAATCGTAACAACCATGGCGCTTACAATTAAAGATCATTGTTTCGTTGAAGTGGACATTCGCAAAGCTGAAAAAAATAAGCAGCTCTTCCAGGCCAATCAGCTCGACACGATTGTGATTCATTATACAGCAGGAGCGTCTGCCGAGTCTTCCATTCGATCGCTGGAAGACGATTCAACCCAGGCTTCTGCACATCTGGTCGTTGCTCGGGACGGAAAAATCACTCAACTCGTTCCGTTCAATACCATTGCCTGGCATGCGGGCCGAAGTCAGTTTGGCAACCGTGTGGGCTTCAATCGGTACTCCATAGGCATAGAGATCGATAACGCGGGCGTGTTGGAGAAACGTGGAGACAAATTCTATTCGTGGTTCAACAAAGCGTATGATGCTGAAGACGTGGTATATGCTGTACACCGTAATGAAAAAACCCCGCGGTATTGGCATGCCTTCACTCAAGAACAGATAACCCGCGTAGAAGAGATTTGCCGCACTCTTGTTCAAAACTACCAACTCAAGTACATCCTCGGCCACGAAGAGATTTCGCCCGGCCGAAAGATAGATCCGGGCCCCGCTTTTCCACTCGACAAACTGCGCGAATGGATTTTTGGCGGCAGCCGCGACTCTGACGAACCCGAGCGGCCGCGTAACGAAGGCTTAGTAAACACGGACCTCTTGAACATTCGCACGGAAGCCAGCACCAACGCAGATAAAGTGGCAAAGCCACTCACCAAAGGTCAGCGTGTACGTATCCTGGCGGCGAAAGATGGCTGGTATAAAGTCAGCACGGAAGTCACGGGGTGGGTATCGGCCAAATACATAGAATAGAGGTACTCTTTTCAGAACTTTTGAAACAACGATTATGAAAAAAATTCTTTGCATACACGGTATCGGTGGTAAAGACGCCATCATGGATCAGTGGGCACCTCAGTGGCAACTCGCGCTCCGTGAAAGTTGTGGTCACGGGGAACTGGCTTGCCAGTTTCTTAAAATAGACGACTTGTTTTCGAATAGTAAACAAAGGCTGGGTAAGATCAAGTATCTCGAAGCCATCCGGAAATTTATCGCAAGTTGGGTAAGTACTACGATTGAAGAAAGATTTCGAACACGCAGTTTCGTTGGCCTAATTGATTGGTATGCCGGGATGCCAGCGCAGTTTGTGACAGACGAAAAATTACGTGAGGAACTCCGAGCGCGCCTGAAGAGGGAGGTTAACAGCTTTCAGCCGGATGTGATATTTGCCCACAG
>CANGUI010000264.1 GCA_947457025.1 Flammeovirgaceae bacterium
AAATGATTCGGAAGATCAGCGCGCCGAAGATGCCCCAGAACAGCACCTTGTGCTGGTACTCCTTAGGAACCTGGAAGTAGGAGAAAATCATCAGCATAACAAAGATGTTATCCACGCTGAGGGATTTTTCGATCAGGTAGCCGGTAAAAAACTCAAGCGCTTTTGCGTTTCCCAATTCATAGAAGATAAATCCATTGAAAATCATGGCGAGTGCAATCCAGATGGCGGTCCAGCGGAGTGCATCGGTCAGCGTAACCGCTTCACTTTTTTTGTGAAATACACCGAGATCGAGCGCCAGCATGATCACGACAAACAGGTTGAAGGCCAACCACCAGTACCAGGGATATTGTTCCATGAGTGTAATTTGCATGGTAAACAAGGCGCAGCGTGCTTTGTCTTGCCTGTCGAGAGTTAGCCTGCTACCGGGACTGCGCGTGTAGAAATCGTTAAACAAGGAGGCAACCCTGTCAAACCAGAAGAGTTACCTCCATACCGATTATCCCGGGAAATGCCTAAATGAAGATAATCTGGGTGCGCTCACCGCCTGCGAGCGTGTACATATCGCTCACAGCGATAATGTTGTTCACCTGTGGAACGAAGTTTTTTTGGGTGAGGTGGAGCATATCGGCTGCTAGTTTGCGCGATTAGATTTCACCGCCACAAGCTTCAGTCATCTCGAAAAACTCGGTTACATGTATGGTGCCGGCCCTCCCGGCACCGATGATCACGAGGTTTTTCATGGCATTTCGTTGTTTGACGGATCAAAAATGGCCGTTTTGCACAGGCAGGTACCATGATATCACTCAATTGGCCGGATCATCTTCCTCACTTGAATTTGGTGATCCGAGTCATACAAATCTGTTACACGTAGAGCGGTTGCGTGTTGTGCGGCGTTCGTCAACATGAGAAACCACGGCCGCCTGACCTGCGGCGGCGATCAGGCTGGATTCTTACCCATGAACTGTTTCAAATTCTTTCGCGCCATCGCCCGAACCTTTTCCTGCACCAGACTGGTCCAGCCCAGCAGTATTCCGGTTAGACCGAGGGCCATCCGGCACCAACGCCAAAAGTCAAAGACGTCCTGATGCCGGGTGATTTTCCCATCGCAGACATACAGGGTAGCTACAACATGATTGTCTACTTTTCGGCCCGTCTTCGAAAACGTGTACCGGGCGCGCCAGCAGCAAATAACGGTCTCTCCATCGGTTACCGGTTCTTTGAAATCGAGTTGCAGATCAGTGCCGGCCGTTATCAGCATGTGCCACATGGCGCCCACCTCTGATCCGTGCAGCGCAGGAAACACCGGATCACTGAATGTGGCTTCGGGATGGTAGGTGGCAACCATCGTCTGCCAGTCTTTCCGCTGGAACGCGGTATAGAAATGATGCACGAGTTGTTCGTTGGACGTCATGTGGTAAAGGTACGGGCTTCCGCTCGTCTGCGCGTAACCGCCCGTTGTGTTCCTGACAGGCTTTTTCGGTTTTCGTCCCGCAGGTTGGCAGTTCCGATGTTCTTATTCAAATATGTTGCCGAGCAATGAGCTGCCTTCTTTACCGCGGTTTCGGCCGTAGGGTGATAGTGCCTGAATGAGTTTACGGATCGGCATGGATTGTAACCATACTTTACCCGACCCGCGTAAGGTGGCCAGAAATATTCCTTCTCCTCCGAACATCATGGATTTAAGGCTACCCGAAGTTTCTACATCAAAATCAATGTGCGATTCGAATGCTACAACACAACCGGTGTCTACCCGAAGTGTTTCGTTGTTGAGAGTGCGCTCAATCAGCGTTCCTCCAGCGTGTACAAACGCTTTGCCATCACCGTGCAGTTTTTGGAGGATAAATCCTTCTCCTCCCACAAGGCCGGCCCCAATCCGGCGATTAAAAACAATGGAGAGTTTTGTGCCAAAAGCCGCGCAGAGAAAGCCGTCTTTCTGCACCACAATCTCGTTGCCCCGCATCGTGCTTAAATCTATCGGAATCACGGTACCGGGGTAGGGAGCAGAAAATGCCACCTTCGCTTTTCGCATGCCGCGGTTGGTAAAGTGCGTCATAAACAAGGATTCGCCTGTGAGTACCCGGCTACCGGCCGACAACAGCTTGTCGAAAAGCCCTTGATTGGGATTTGAGCCATCGCCCATCTTGGTTTCGAACACAATTCCTTCTTCCATGTATAACATGGCGCCGGCTTCCGCGATCACGGTTTCCATCGGGTCAAGCTCAACTTCAACAATCTGGATGCTTTCGCCTCTGATTTGGTAATCGATGACGTGGCTTTTCATGGGGCTATTTTGTTTTTCGCTTTTTTCCGCTTTTCAATACCGGGTAGTCGTTCCGCTCGGCCAGTTTTTTATCGGCCACGTTTTCGTTCAAAAAAGTGTTGATTTTTTCAATAGGCATGTTGGAGGTCAATTCTCCGAAATTATCGATGGATACCTCAAAACCACGGAGGTCTTCATGCACCCTCGGTTTGGGGGGTGCTGCTTTTCGTTTTTTCTTTTTTGTCATACCCTATGCTGCTTTAACGGGAATTCGCTGTAAAGCGTTGGCAATTCTCTGGGCTGTTTCCGGCCCGCCCAGTATTTCGATGGTTACCATCAGGTCGGGACCACCGGCACCGCCGGTGAGTGCAAGCCGGAGTGCCTGGAGAATGGAACCCGGTTTTACCCCGACATGCGCCGCGGCTGCTTCAACCAGTGTTTTTGCTTCCTCTGCAGTCAGGTTTTCGACGTACATGAGCTGCTGCCGTATTTCCCCAAACACACGTACGACATCGGCATTCCATTTTTTCGATACGATTTGTTCGTCGTAATGGTCGGGAGCCACAAAAAACAAGCGCCCTTGAATCCAGAGGTCTGCCGGGAAGGCGATGCGTTCGCGAAGAGCGCCGGCTATTTTCAGTGCTTTGTCGGGCGGGCAGGCCAGCTGGTCGCGGGTGGCAGCAGCCGAAAGCATGGCTGCCAGCTCGCTTAACGGCTTGGCGCGTAGATATTGCTGGTTGAACCAATGAGCCTTCTGGATGTCAAATCGGGCACCAGCTTTGCTGATGCGGTCGAGCGAAAAAGCTGCGATGAGTTGTTCGAGGGTAAACAATTCCTGCGTAGTACCTGGGTTCCATCCCAGCAGGGCGAGGAAGTTAACGAGTGCTTCAGGCAGGTAGCCCGCCTCGCGGTAACCGGTTGTTTCCTCGCCGGTGGTGGGGTCTGTCCAGGTCAGCGGAAAAATGGGAAAGCCCAACCGTTGCGCGTCACGTTTGCTCAGTTTACCGTTGCCGTCGGGCTTAAGAAGCAGTGGTAAGTGGGCGAATTGGGGCATTGCATCAGCCCAGCCCAGAGATTCGTACAAAAGCACGTGTAAAGGTGCGGACGGTAGCCACTCTTCTCCCCGGATCACGTGTGTGACTTTCATGAGGTAGTCGTCTACCACATTGGCGAGATGATATGTTGGATAGCCATCTGATTTGATCAGCACTTTGTCGTCAATGCGGGCTGTTTGCATTACTACCTCGCCCCGGATAAGATCGTTCAGGCGTACATCACCCGATTCAGGAACTTTTAACCGGATCACATACGGTTGGCCCGTTGCGAGCCTCTGTTTTACTTCTTCAGCGGGCAGGGTGAGCGAATTCTTCATGGTCATCCGAGACCGGCTGTTGTACGTCAGATCGTCCGATCCCTGCGCCTTCAGGCGTTCGCGCATGGTTTCGACTTCGCTTTCGGTATCGAAGGCATAATAGGCCTTTCCGGCGGCTAGAAGCTGCCGGGCATGTTCACGGTAAATTGGTAGGCGCTCCGACTGTCGGTAGGGTCCGAAAGGGCCACCGGCAGGGCCGCCTTCATCAATCTGAATACCGACC
>CANGUI010000265.1 GCA_947457025.1 Flammeovirgaceae bacterium
AATTACGTTTACGCCGCCCAGGCCCTCGCCAGAGGTTGCGTCATTCACCGTACCGGTAATAGTGGTTTGCGCAACGGCTGTAAAGACGGCCGAACCAAACAACAATACCAGCACAAGTGCTTTCCAGTAGAGTTTGATCATAGGTTTTAGGTTTATTGGGTCTTAAAACTACAGTAAATGTATTGAAAACAAACGTTTTTCCTACGTTATTTTTGGAAACGTTTGAATTGCCGGATTGTTTGAACCTGTCGGTTTTTTAATGCTCTTTTTGCCGGATATGTTCCGACAGCCGATCGCAGAGGTTCCGCATTTCTGTAGCCATAAACTCATCGCTGGTAGACGAAAGCACACTTTGCGCCAGTCCTCCGATGCAGTCGATATAGAACCGTTTCATCTCGTCTATGGGCATATCTTTACTCCACAAATCAATACGTAGGGTATTTTTCTGCACATGATCCCAAAGCGAAATGCTGATGGCTTTGGTTTCGGATAATTCAGCATCCGGCTTATCGGTGGCGTCCCAACGGATTCGCTCGGGTATGTTCTGTTCGTCTAATTCAACATCAAAGCGTATAGTTGATTTCTTCATGGTGTTTGCGTTTGATAGTACAGCTCCCGGAAAAACTGAAGCGCATCCGCGTTACGGAGACTTCCGGGCTGCAAAGAAGTAGCTACGCTTTTGCCGCTCAAAATTTTTTTAACAGGAAGTTCAGTTTTTTTTCCACTCAGGGTGTAGGGAATCTCCGGTACGGCGATAATGGCGTCGGGTACGTGGCGTGGGCTACATTGAGTACGCAGCGTTTGCACGATGAGCTGCCGCAGGGTGTCCGTGAGTTCGTGCCCCGGACGCAGGACAACAAACAAAGGCATGTAAAAGTCGCCATTTGGTTTTTCGATACATACGATCAGGCTGTCCAGCACATCGGGTACCTGTTCCACGGCTCTGTACACTTCACTCGTACCCATGCGCACACCCCCGCGGTTGAGGGTTGCATCGGAGCGGCCGTAGACCACGATGCCGCCGCCCGAGGTGATCATTATCAAGTCCCCGTGGCGCCACACGCCGGGATAGGTATCAAAATAACTTTCGCGGTAGCGCCGCTGGCCGGGATCATCCCAGAAGTAGACTGGCATCGAGGGCATGGGTTGTGTGATTACCATTTCGCCAACTTCGCCGGTTTTAGCAGTTCCATTTTCGTCCCACGCCTCCAGCTTACAGCCCAGCGCGCGGCATTGAATTTCACCCTTTCGCACGGGGGCCCATGGATTTCCTCCAATAAAAGCACTGCAAACATCGGTGCCGCCGCTCATTGACACCAGCCATACATCCTTCTTCACATGTTCGTACACCCAATCAAAACCCTCCGGTGGCAGCGTGCTGCCGGTGGAACTCAAAGAACGGAGTTGAGACAAGTCGAGAGGTGAACACGTGATGCCTGCTTTCCGGTTGGCCAACAAGAAACCGGCGCTCGTACCCAGGTGGTGTAGTTTGAGGCTGGCGGTATGTCTCCAGATCGTCAGCAGATCGGGGAAGGCCGGGCTTCCGTCATACAGCACAATCGTTGCACCGCAGAGCAACATGCCGTGCAGGTAATTCCACATCATCCATCCAGTGGTGGTGTACCATAAAAATCGCTCGCCGGGCTTTACGTCGTTATGGAAGGTGCCGTACTTTAATTGTTCCAAAAGGATCCCACCCGTGCTATGGGTGATCGCCTTGGGCAGGCCGGTTGTGCCGGATGAAAACAAGATCCAGATTGGGTGCGAAAATGGAACACGTTCAAAACCGAGTACTGCCTCAGGGTGGCTTTCCATCACGTCAGCCCACCAAACAAAATCCGCATGCCGCTCCGAAGCGATGATGATCACCTGCTCCACGGAAGGGAGTTGTTGCTTCAGGTGACGCGCCGTTTGGAGGCAATCGAAGCGCTTGCCATTATAGCTGTAGCTTTCAGTCAGGATCAGTACCCGCGGTGCGATCTGGGCAAAACGGTCAACAATAGACGCGGTTCCAAAGTCGGGCGAGCAACACGACCAGATGGCACCGCAGGCATTTGTTGCCAAAAAAGAGACAGTTGCCTCGGCCGTGTTGGGCAGAACCGCCGCCACCCGGTCACCTTTTTGCAGCCCATGGTCTTTCAGCCACTTGTTCAGCCGGGCCGTCTGTTCGTGCAAAACCTGCCAGGATACCGCGCGGGTGTCACCCTTTTCATTCACGCAAAGGAGGGCAGGCCGATCCGCAGTGGCATTCCGGAAAATGTGCTCGGCATAGCTGAGCGAAATACCATCAAACCAGACGCAGTCGGGCATCGCACCCGAAAGCACTTCGGTCGCTTCGCCCGTGTAGCAAACTTCGAAAAAGTCCATGATGGACTGCCAGAAGGCAGCGAGGTCTGCTGTCGACCAACGCCACAAATCTTCGTATGTATCGAAAGAGTACCCGCGTTGGCGCAGCCACCCGGCATAGGCGGTCAGGTTGGTGTGCTGTATCCAGGTTTCGGAAGGTTTCCAGAGAGTTGTTGTTTCCATGGCTCACGGGTTTAGGCAACGAAGTGCGGCTGCCTGGTCCAGAACTAATTGGCTCTTCAATGCTTCCAGGTCCGAGAATTTAATGTCTTGGCGGATCAGGTGCAGAAACTGTACGGTTAAAAGCTCACCGTATATTTCCTGTTGAAAAGCAAAAATGTTCACTTCAATCACCTGCCGTTTTTCATCCACAGTCGGCCGTGTACCGATGTAAAGCATGCCTCCGTAGACGCGCTCATAAAATAGGACGCGCACAGCATAGATGCCTTCCCGGGGCACTAGTTTGTTGGCTGACTCCGTGTCGAGGTTGGCTGTCGGAAAACCAAGCATCCGACCGAGTTTGTCGCCCCGAACTACCCGCCCGGTTAGCGAATAGGGGCGGGCGAGCAAGTGATTGGCCGTAGTCAGATCGCCTTCCTCGAGTGCCTTCCGGATCTTAGATGAACTCACAGCAACATGGTCGACCTCCTGAGGTGGGATTTCTTCCACCTCGAATCCGTAATCTGTAGCATTTTGCTTCAGTAGCTCAAAACTGCCCTCCCGGTTCCTCCCGAAGCGATGGTCATACCCAATCACCAGTTTGCGGGTGCCGATGCGCTTCACCAGAATTTCCTGAATAAAGTCGATCGATTGGATGTTGGCGAACTTTTGCGTGAATGGGATGCGAAGCAGGTGGTGGATACCCTGTTCCTTGAGCAGCTGTGCTTTTTCCTCAAAGGTGGTCAACAGCCTGATCGCAGGCTCATCGGGCCGCAGGATCGTGCGAGGGTGAGGCCAATAGGTGATTAGAACATTTTCGCCGCCGTGCGCTGAGGCCGTTTCCTTCAGGCGCATCAGGATCTTCTGGTGGCCCACGTGCACGCCGTCGAAGGTGCCGCTGGTCACCACGGCGTACGGCAGGGGATGAAAGTCTTCAACGCTGTAGTAGATTTTCATGCCAAGTCGTTGAGTTGAACAGCTTTCGGTAATGTAAACTCTCCGATGCGTGTCCGACAAAGGGATTTCAGGTACGCGCCGTTGTTGAGCGCGCGGCCGAAGTCGCGCACCAGGCTGCGGATATAGGTACCTTTTGAACAGACCACCCGGAAGTCGGCTTCGGGTGGGGCGAGTCGTGTGATCTCAAACTCACGAATAAATATCCGCCGCGGGTTAAGTTTTTTTTCAGTGCCCTTTCGGGCGAACGTGTATGCCCGCTTACCCTCAATTTTGATAGCCGAATGGAGCGGGGGTACTTGATCAATTTCCCCGATGAACCCGCGGGTGGCCGCGCGGATTTCACTTTCGGTAAGCATGTCAATGGG
>CANGUI010000266.1 GCA_947457025.1 Flammeovirgaceae bacterium
CACAACAACATGAGTTCAGCACGCGGCCAATGGGCATCCAGGTTTGGCTTTATCATGGCAGCAGCCGGGTCGGCTGTTGGCCTCGGAAACATCTGGCGCTTTCCGTACCTAACGGGCGAAAATGGAGGAGCTGCGTTTGTACTGGTATACATCCTTTGCGTTGTGCTGGTGGGTGCCCCGATGCTCATCAATGAAATCGCCATTGGCCGGCTGACCGGGAAAAACCCGGTTAGTGCGTTTCAGAATCTGCGGGCGAACCGGTTGTGGGTGCTGGCCGCTGGCATCTTGCCGCTGCTCGTTACGTTTGTTGTGTTGAGTTACTACAGCATCATTGCGGGGTGGACCGTTGGGTACATTTCTATTTCGCTGTTCGGCATGCACTCTTCCTTTCAGGAATTCATTGCCAACCCGGCAGTAGTACTGCCGCTGGGCGCTTTTGTGATGCTTGCCACTACGTGGATTGTTTTGGGCGGCGTATCGGGTGGTATTGAAAAAGCAACCAAGATCATGATGCCGGCACTTTTCATTCTTTTGATTATTGTTATCATTCGGAGTGTCACGCTGCCGGGAGCAGGTGCCGGTGTTTCGTACTACCTGATTCCTGATTTTTCCAAAATAAATGGAACCGTGATCCTGAAAGCGCTTACTCAGGCTTTTTTCTCTTTGGGTGTGGGGTGGGGAATGATGATCACGTACGGTTCGTACCTGCCGAAAAACCAGAATATCGTCACCTCCAGTTTGTGGGTCGGGGCGATGGATACCACCGTTGCCCTGCTGGCCGGATTGATGGTGTTTCCGGCTGTCTTCGCCTACAACATGAAACCAGATGAGGGTCCGACACTGGTTTTCAGCGTGCTGGCTAACATATTCCAGGAAATGCCGCTCGGGAACATTGCGGGCGCTTTGTTTTTCTTGTTGCTATTTCTGGCCGCCATCACCTCCACGATTTCTATGCTCGAGGCCCCGGCCGCCTTTTTTATGGATACCCGGAAGTGGTCGCGCAAAAAAGCGGCCTGGCTCGTTGCCGGCGTTGCTTTCTGCTTTGGCATTCCTTCGGCACTGTCGAACGGGAGTTCATCGTTTTTCTCCTCCCTGCAAATCAATATACTAGGAACCGAAAAACAAGGTTTTATGGATATTATGGATTACCTATTCGGAACGCTCCTGATGATGGTAGTGGTTCTTGCCACATGCCTGTATACAGCGTGGTTTATGAAAACCGACTTGCTGGTGCAGGAAATTGAGCAGGGTGCCCCAGGCTTTCGACGCCGCGTATTTTTTGGTATGGCCCCGGCTACCATCTGGAAGTTTGCCTTACGCTTTGTTTGCCCGGTCATCATTCTGCTCGTAGTGCTGAACCTCTTTGGCGTCTTCGGCAGCTAACGCCGCTATCTGAAGAGTTCCATAACCGGTTTACCCGTTGCGCCACTGGGTAGGCGGATTTGCAGCAGCATAGCCAACGTAGGCGCGATGTCGGTTATTTCGTAAGGCGCCACCGAAGATCCCGGTTTAATTCCCGCCCCAAAAAAAATGATCGGCACATGGGTATCATAGGTGTAACCCGAACCATGAGTTGATCCGGTTATACTTCCCCACGCGAGCCAGCCCGACTCCAACACAAACATCAAATCACCGCTGCGTTTCGGATGGAATCCACGCACGATACTTCCCTTGAGTCCGCCTTCCTGAAATGCCGACTGTTGGATTGCACTTCGCGTAAATACCTGGGCAATTCCTTCGGTGTTGAGCAAATATCGCTCAATGAGCTGCGTAGCTACCAGCAGATCCAACCCGGCGGCGCGCGGTTCGGCACCAAACGCCTCATGGTTAATATAGACCTGCTCAGTTGATACGGATTCAATGATTTTCTTACCCGGAAAATAACCTGCCAGAAAATCATTCAGCCCTGCCTCAACAAAGGAGGGACGGAAGTAGCCGCCCGGCATTTTGATGTCTTTCATGTATTGCGGCACATCGGCCACGCCATGATCGGCCGTGAGGAACACCACATATTCGTTCTTGCCTACCTCCTCATCCAATACCGTGAGCAAATCAGCCAGTTGGCGATCAAGGCGCAGGTAGATATCTTCGACTTCAACAGAATTCGGCCCCATTGCATGCCCAATCCGGTCTGTACTCGAAAAGGAGATGGCCAGAAAATCAGGTACTGCATCCTTTCCCAGTTCTTCACCTGTTACGGCAGCTTTCGCCATGTCGGCCACCAACTCATTTCCGTAAGGGGTATTCAATAGCAACTCATACTCACCGTTCAACTTTCGAAGATCGGCCAGCTTGTACGGAAAATTGCTCCGTTCCTTTCCCTTGAGCCGCATTTCGTAGGGCGAATCATCGGGACCGGATTCCTTGTACTGATCTACCGGAAGAATGGTTGCCCATTCCTGATTGGCGTACTTCTCCGCCAGTTTGCGTCCGTTAAACTGATCGACCCACACGGGTAGCGCACTCTTGTAGTACGTGCTGGTAACAAAGTTGCCCGACCTCGCATCAAACCAGTAGGCGCCGTCAGGGTTATGACCTGCCGGCAATACCGCGCCGCGATCTTTGATGGAGATGCCGATTACTTTTGCGCGGCGCTGGGTGAAGATCTTCAACTCATCGGTGATGGTAGTGACTGCGAGCCTGTGGGGTGAAACAGCGCCTCCGACTAAAGTACCTATCGGAGTCTGGTTTGCATCGCCCACGCAGTTTACTTCTTTACGACTGGACTTATCGAACCAGTCATTGGCGATAATTCCATGAACCGCCGGGGTCGTGCCCGTATAGATTGACGCATGCCCGGGGCCGGTTTCAGTGGGGATATAATTGTAATGGGCATTCCGGAGCATGAACCCTTCACCCGTCAGGCGTTTGAACCCACCGGGGCCAAACTTCGCATCAAAACGGTAGAGGTATTCCTGGCGCATCTGATCCACCACAATTCCTACTACGAGGCGTGGCGATTTGGATTGCGCCAATACCCCGACATGAATACATACAGAGAGAGCCAGCACTACGCGTTGCATTGGGAGTTGTATTTCGCGGAAAGTTAGGAAATTCCCTTACGGCCCACACCACGGATAGGAATTTCTGTGGCCTGGCTAATCCTCATCGCACACTAAATGCTCGATTTCTGCATCATCATACGCTTGTCTGCGCACGCGTTTGCCATACCGGTCGAAATAGGCAACCACCACGAGGCCTGCTTCATACACATTTTTCGCAGCCAGATAGAACGGCACGAATTCGTCACCAAGGTACATGACTTCCGAAAAGGTGGGCGGAATAAGCTCGCCCTGCACACTGCTGAATACGCCTTCGCCCCCATCGCGCTTCACCAGTACGCAAATTTCAACTTCCGACTGAAAAAGAGGGTGGAACGAACGGACGCGATCATACGCCACCCTGCCCGTCCGCCAGTCTACGAGTTGCCAGAGTTGATTTTTCCGAATCCAGAGCAGGCTATCGGTCCACCGTTTTACGTCCTCCAACTCAAACGGAAAAATGGTTTTACCCGAGCGCAGAATTACTCCCTTTCGGCCGCCCTGGCCCGTAACAAGTAATTCTGCCCCCAGCACGTGCACGTTTCGATCATACACGGGTTTGGTAAGTCGCTGCAGTTCCGCATCATACCAGCCGAACATTTTGTTCTTCACCAGCGAAAACAACTTTGGCGGCTGGTACACGACTTCATCATACTCCGCAGGGAGGACGGTTTTTCCGAATTCATCCAGCAGCCCGCGTTTATTTTTCCATGTGACGATAAAATAGCCATCTGCCTGTTGAATTTTATCAAAGGCAGCCGTAAAGATTTTTTTGCCAGTTTGA
>CANGUI010000267.1 GCA_947457025.1 Flammeovirgaceae bacterium
TCAATATCCTCGCTTTCCTCCAGGGTGAAATCGCCATTTCGGTTGATCCGGAAGAGGGTAATGCTGGCAATTTCGATATTTCGAAAAAGCTGGCCCATGTGGTGGCGGATGATCTCTTCCACGGCTACGAACCAAACTGTTCCGTCCGGTTGGGGCAACTCAAGGAACCGCGGAATATTACTTGGAATCTGAATGAAGGAAGCTTTTGGTTGATTCACCCCGTCAACCTGCGTTTTGGTGACGACTCCAAACAGCAGACGGTTGTTTTTGAGCACCGGGAAAGCATGATAGGAATCGAACAGCATCGGGGTGAGCATGGGATAGACCGTGCGGCTGAAGTACACATCTGTTTTTTGCTGATCCTCCGGAGAAAGGTCAGAATAGGCGGCCAACCGGAACCCATTCTTTTCGAATTGTGGTTTCAGCTTCTTCAGAAAGTAGTCGTGTGATTCGAGCACGAATTTTCTGATTTCGTGAAACAAGACACACCGGAACGGTTCTTCGCGGAGGCCGCTATAGTCGAATCGTTGCTTGCCGTAGTCGAGGTAATTGTAAAGGCTTCCTACCCGAATGGTGCAAAACTCATCGAGGTTGGATGAGGTGATGGCAAGGAAGCGGAGCCGATCGAAAACGGAGCGATCGATATGGCGGGCCTGGTCGAGCACGCGGTAATTAAACTTGATCCAACTCAGGTCGCGGCTGACGTAGTTGCTGTCCAGGATCTGCTGCTGTAGCTGTTCGAGGGAAAAGCTAACTTCCTGCCGTTCTAACGCCTCGTCCGTCTCCATGTTTTTTTCAGATATCGACTCTGGCGTATCTGGCGTTTTGTTCGATAAACTCCCGGCGTGGTGCCACCTCATCGCCCATCAGCATGGAGAACAGGCGATCGGCTTCGGCTGCCGACTCGATGCTGACCAATTTGAGGGTTCGGCGTTCCGGGTCCATGGTGGTGGTCCAGAGTTGTTCGGGATTCATCTCACCCAACCCTTTGTAGCGCTGTACATTTACACTGTCTTCGCGTCCATCTTTAGCCAGTTCTTTCACCACCGCATCGCGCTGCTCTTCATTCCAGCAATAGCGCTCTTCTTTGCCCCTCTTGACCAGGTAAAGCGGCGGCAGTGCAATGTAGATATAGCCTTGCTCAATCAGTTCGCGCATGTAGCGAAAGAAAAAGGTAAGGATAAGGGTTCGGATATGACTGCCATCTACGTCCGCATCTGTCATGATGATGACTTTGTGATACCGGAGTTTGGTGATGTTCAAGGCTTTTTCATCACCGGCCACACCGAAACTCACCCCGAGTGCGGTGATCATGTTTTTGATTTCTTCGTTCTCGTAGATCTTGTGCTCCTGGGCTTTTTCGACATTAAGGATTTTTCCGCGCAATGGCAGGATTGCCTGGAAGTTGCGGTCGCGGCCCTGCTTGGCGGAGCCACCGGCCGAGTCGCCCTCAACGAGATAGAGTTCTGAGACTCCGGGATCGGAGCTGGAGCAATCTGCCAGCTTCCCCGGAAGGCCTGTACCCGACAGAACATTTTTCCGCTGCACCATTTCGCGGGCCTTGCGGGCAGCGATGCGCGCCTGGGCGGCCAGGATCACTTTGTTGACAATGAGTTTCGCTTCGCGCGGGTTTTCTTCGAGGAAGTTCTGCAACATCTCCCCTACGGCCGTATCGACCGCGCCCATGGCTTCGCTGTTGCCAAGTTTCGTTTTGGTTTGCCCCTCAAACTGAGGTTCGGCCACCTTCACTGAGATAACGGCAGTAAGCCCCTCTCGGAAATCATCGCCACTGATTTCCACTTTTGCTTTCTCCAGCAAGCCTGATTTGTCGGCATAGGTTTTCAACGTGCGGGTAAGCGCTCTGCGAAAGCCTGCAACATGGGTTCCTCCCTCATGCGTGTTGATGTTGTTCACATACGAAACAAGATTTTCACTAAACGACGTATTGTAACTCAGGGCCACTTCTACCGGAATCTCGCTGCGTGTATTTTCGATGCAAATCACCTGGGGCACCAGGCGCTCGCGGGTGGCATCGATGTACTCCACAAATTCGCGCAAGCCGCCTTCCGAGAAGAATTGGGCTGTGCGCGGCTTTCCGTTCTCATCGCGGTCGCGGTTGTCGGTGAGGTTGAGTTTGATTTTCGGGTTCAGGAAAGCCAGTTCACGAAGCCGGGAGGAAACCGTTTCGTAGTTGTATTCGGTAATCTGGAATATCTCGTTATCCGGCAGGAAGTGGACAGTGGTGCCCCGGCGATCGGAATCACCCGCCACGCGCACGGGATATTGGGGTACACCCCGGTGATATTCCTGCTCGAATACTTTCCCTTCGCGGTAAACGGTGGCTTTCAACACGGAAGACAGGGCGTTTACACACGAAACACCCACACCGTGCAGCCCGCCGGATACCTTATAGGTGTTCTTATCGAACTTGCCACCCGCATGCAGTACCGTCATGACCACCTCAAGGGCTGATCGCTGCTCTTTCTCATGTAGGTCGGTAGGGATGCCACGGCCGTTATCTTCTACCGTGATCGAGTTATCTTCATTGATGGTAACGAATATCTCATCGCAATAACCGGCCAGTGCCTCGTCTATGGAGTTATCAACCACCTCCCAGACCAAGTGGTGCAAGCCTTTTACGCCTACGTCGCCAATGTACATGGCAGGGCGCTTGCGAACAGCCTCCAATCCTTCCAAAACCTGAATATTGCTGGCTGAATAATTCGTTGGCGCGGTGCCTTTTACTTCACTCATATTGGATTTTTACAAAACATCAAAAGTAGCGGATTTATAGCCTTTTTCCGCATTGAAATCTCCAAAAAGCAGGCTGTAAACATGTTTATTTTTTCATCTGTTTTTTCCTTCCATACGCATCATCGAAGTATCTTCGTTTATTCAAAATCTTGCCCATGATGTACCGAATCAGCGTAGCAATTTTGCTTTTGGCGGCCTTGCCGGGATGGACCGCGGCCCAACCGTTTTCCGACCCCAAAACAGGCGTTACAAACCCCATCTTCAGGTCTGCTGCCGATAGTTTGCAGGTGGCACGTCTGGAGCATGAGCTAAGTGTCTTTTTCTCGACCACGACGGGCAACGGCAACAACACCAAGGTCGACAGCATGTTACAACGCCTGGCGGAGGCCCGAATGGCCGGAATTGTAGGGATGCGCGACAGCTTTAAGCCCCGGTACATCTCGCTTGATGAAGCCCTGCGAATGCCTCCGGATAGCGTTCGAAGCATGACGCTCACGGCAATCAGCACGTGGCCCAAAGAATTGGACCGGTTTCCAAATCTGGAAGTGCTGGAGGTGTTGGAGTCACCCATCCGCAAGCTGCAGCCGCTGCGGAAACTGGCTCGCCTGACTACGCTTTACCTGTTAAACCCTGTTGGGATCAAACCCTTGCACATTCCCAGCAAGCTGGCAGTCAAGAACCTGATGGTGCGCGGAGGCACCGATGAGTATGTACCAAACCGGTTTTCGAATCGCCATTTGGAGCAATTAAATCTTGCGGGTAACCTTTTGATACGAATGCCAAACGTGCGGAAAGCAACCCGGCTGCGCGGCTTGGTGTTGCGGCGAAATCAGATTGGCACTTTTGAGGCATACGGCGGCAACCCCCACCTTCTCGAACTCGAACTACAGGAGAACAAATTGCGCGAAATTCCTGATGACATTGTCGGTTTTGCCGCATTGCGGAAACTTATCCTGAGCGGGAATGAAATCCGGGAAGTTTCTCCCGCTTTGGCGGAACTGAAAAACCTGGAAGAACTGGCCTTCTACCGAAACGCCCTGCAAGAAATACCGGCCGCCGTTTATCA
>CANGUI010000268.1 GCA_947457025.1 Flammeovirgaceae bacterium
CAGGCGCGCTCTTGTATTTGATGATAAAGGCAAGTATAAAGGCCAATACGGGAGCTTCCAGGAAGTTGATCAGCAGGTACTGCCGATTACTGATTTTCGATAGAAAATCCCGGGTGGAAAAGATTACCATTTGCCTGAACCTACCCGGAATGTTGAGGGTCCGCGGCGGCTCCTCATGAATATCTTCGGTGCGTTGAAACCGGAATCGCTGTACATACAGGTCGTACCACTGCACCGGTGTAGTCTTACGCTTGTTGGTGGGCTGCCCATACTCATCCACCACCTGGGCTTCGATGATGTTAAAAATCTGCTCGGGATTTACATTGCCACAGGTTTCGCAATGACCGCGGTTACTGTCTACCTGAAGGGTGGCTTTTTTGAAATAAGTAACTGCCTCCACGGGCGGCCCATAGTAGGCGGGGTAACCGCCCGTATCCATGATGATCATTTTATCGAACATCTTATAGATGTCGGACGATGGCTGATGGATGACCACAAAAATCAGCTTGCCCTTGAGCGAGAGTTCCTTCAGCAAGTCGATAACATTTTCCGAATCACGTGAACTGAGACCGGAAGTCGGCTCATCAAGAAACAAGATAGCCGGTTCCCGAATCAGCTCGAGTGCTATGTTGAGCCGTTTGCGCTGCCCCCCACTGATTGTTTTTTCGAGAGGATTACCCACTTTAAGATCCTTTCGCTGATCTAACCCCAGATTTTCCAGCACCGCCATAACCCGCTGGTGGATTTGCTCGTGTTGGAGCTGAGCAAAGCAGAGCTGCGCATTGTAAAACAGATTTTGGTAAACCGTGAGTTCTTCGATAAGCAGATCATCTTGCGACACGTAGCCGATCACACCCTGAATTTTTTCTTTCTGATTATGGATGTCAAAACCGTTAATCAGCAGCGAACCCTTTGAAGGTCGCTCCAGCCCTGCGAGCACATTTAGCAATGTGGTTTTTCCGGCGCCGCTTGCGCCCATGATACCGATCAATTTACCCGGCCCTTCGCTGATCACCACATTTCGCAGGCCGATCGCTCCATTCGGAAACGCAAATTCCTCGATGTTGGCATTGAATGAAAGCTTGGTGGTAGTAATAGCTTCGTTGAAAAGCCCGACAATATCACTGTAATAGAGCGCATCGCCCGCGTGCGTTTTGATCGTGCTGCCATGCGAGAACAGGTAAGCGCGATTCGGTTGCATGGCAAAACCATTCAAAACATTCGAATCCCGCCCGAGGTACCGCACGAAATACATATCTACGCTACGCACCCACATGAAAACCAATGCGCCATCCAGGTGAACCTGGTAATGCTTCTGCAGTTCGTTCGTTCCATCCGGCCGGTGGTCTACGATCAGAATGTCCAAAAAATTCATTTTATCCACCTGCTGCTCCAACACGAACGTCTCGATGAGTTTGTACTCTTCTTGAACAATATTGAACACGGTAGACACCGTGTTGATGATCTCCATCCGCTGCGCGGTAAAGTTTTTGTCAGAAGCAACCAATTCTAGCAACTTGATCAACACGACCACTTTCTGTTTCTGGGCGAGTGTTTTGTTTATCTTTTTGCAGATACCGAGGGTTTTAACCGAGTCCTTGACAGACGTAAGTTTAGATTTGTCGGTGTCGTCAGCCACTGTGGCGTAGCCCGAAAGCGTGTCGTACAAACTGAGATACTCCTGAATGGTGGCCCGATCAAGTTCCGTTTGAAAGAAATTGATAACGTATTGCCGCTCTTTTTCCGTGACACCGCTGTCTTGTTTGGTGATGATGGCAAACAAGGTCGTGAGGGCTTTTAGGATTTCTTCGCTCATAAATCGATCGTGTTAACGTTGGGGGTGTAGGGTGGGCAGGGAAAAAGACATCAGATATTCGTCTTGAGTTCAACCGTAATGTACGGTTCCGCAGCGAATACCTCACCAGCTTTCCGGAAACCATTACCGTCTTCCGCGAAAGCTCCTTCCATACAGATTTTTTTAATACTACCCAGCCGGTACAAAAGCCTCACCAACGCGGTAGCTGGTGCCTTCTCGAAATACGCGAGTGGCAAAGTAAATACGGAGTAAACCGCCAGGTTGGTGGTCGTGGCGCTGATCCAAAACGCTAATAATGGCTTCCTGGCCGCCAAAAAACAACCAAAACTGCAGTGGTGCATTGTCTTACAAATAGCGGTTTCAATTTAGGGGATTTAACGTCATTTCTTACGCCCTCATTACCGAATGTTCCCGGGCGTTTTTAACACCTAAACGCTACCTTTAGACTGACCCGGTGCGATCCAGGAGATCTTGGAAAAGAAAGCCGAACGTAAAACGGCTGTTTAAGCCAGATCCAGATGATCCTGATTGAAACCGAGCGGCACCAGGGCTGCGGCCGAAGTGCATTTCACCCATTTTTGGTCCGGTCCTAGCATGACCGTTTCAATGGGTGATTTCTGTCGATGCTCGAACTCAAGCAAAACCTGACGGCAGGCCCCACAACTGGATGCCCGGGCCAGCTCCTTGTGGTTTTTTTTATGAGCGGCAATCGCCATCTTCGTAATTCGCTTTCCCGTGTGTAGTACAGCAGCCGTGTAAAGCGCCACTCGTTCGGCACACATGCACAGCGGATACGAGGCGTTTTCCTGATTGGCCCCGACCACAACGGTACCATCCTCCAACATCAACGCCGCGCCCACCTGAAACCGGCTGTAGGGTGCATAGGCGTGCTGAGTGGCCTCTTTTGCTTTGTGAACCAAATACTTGGATTCGGCATCGAGGTCTTCCAGGTGATCAAACGATTCAAAGGGTGTCATACAAGCTGTTTAATTTATCGGATCTCGGGCGCGGCGAAACAAATCCGGTAACGTCGCAATCATAAACTTTCCTCTGGCTAAGTCGTACAAACGGATTTTTCGCCTATGTTATTCCCAGCGATTGGACAGTGGGCGCGCCAAAAACCGACGCACCCAGTTTCCGTTCTTGGGTAATGGTAGAAAGATACTCAATGGGAGCGACTTTTTCATCAACGCCCTCACTATTTTTGGGAATATGAAACAGCAACACATTCTCGTTTTGGGCGCAGGGCGTTCTTCTTCAGCGCTGATTTCGTACCTGCTAAGCGAGGGGCGGGACCGAGGATGGACCCTGACCGTTGGCGATGGCGACGAGGAACTTGCCCGCCGGCGAATCGGACAGGCGCCGAATGGCTGTAGCATGCATATCCGGATGAGTGATGAACAGGCACTGCGCACCGCCATCACTAATGCTGATCTGGTGATTTCACTTTTACCTGCCGCCATGCATCCAGCCATCGCCGCACACTGTCTGGCAGTTGGCAAGCATCTCCTCACGGCGAGCTATGTATCACCCGACATGCGGGCCCTGGATAAAGAAGTAAGGGCCAAAGGGCTGCTCTTTCTCAATGAATGCGGGCTTGACCCCGGCCTTGATCACATGAGTGCGATGTCCATCATTCACCGCCTTCAACGGGGCGGTTACACCGTCTACTCATTTGAATCTTTCACGGGCGGCCTGATTGATCCCGTCACCGACCCCGATAATCCGTGGAAGTACCGATTCACCTGGAATCCCCGTAACGTGGTGGTGGCAGGTCAGGGCACGGCCACGTACAGGGCGAACGGCTTGAACAAATACATTCCTTACCACCAACTTTTTCAACGCACCGTTCAAATCGAAATTCCCGGCGCTGGCAGATTTGAGGGCTATGCAAACCGGAACTCATTACAATACAAGGAACTGTATGGTTTGCCAGACATCGACACCATGATGCGTGGCACGTTGCGCTTTCAGGGGTTTTGTGCCGCGTGGAATGTTTTGG